>NZ_VMHP01000003.1 GCF_008795985.1 Marinobacter halotolerans
GAACTCAGCCGTGAAACAGACCAGCGCCGATGGTAGTGTGGCTTCTGCCCATGTGAGAGTAGGTCATCGTCAGGCTCCTAATACCAAAAACCCCAGTTCGGATACGGACTGGGGTTTTTTATTGCCTAAAAGAAGTCCTTCTCTGAGCAGCAGCGACCACCTTTGTTTTTTGTCTCAGCGTGGTGTTTAATCGCGCCCTGATGCTGATCTATTTATCGGGCGATCCTCCATGAAATCCAGAGCGCTAATAGGCCTCCTTGCCGACGGTCGGGTTCACTCCGGCGAATCACTTGCTGCATCCCTGGGTGTCAGCCGCACCGCCGTCTGGAAGCAGATAAAGCGAGCGGCGGACGAGGGCTTTAGCATCGAAACCATCCGCGGCAAGGGCTATCGGTTGGTCACGCCAGTGGACCTGCTGGATGGCAATGAGATAGTCCGACAGCTTCCTGCCCGGCTTCATTCCACTATCGACCTCCAGGTTCACGAGGAACTGGACTCGACCAATGCGGAAGTCATTCGGCAAAGGGCCCGCCAGAGCAGCGGAAGAACAATGGTCTGCCTGGCCGAGTGCCAGACTGCCGGGCGAGGGCGTCGTGGCCGGCAATGGCAGAGCCCGCGCGGCGAAAATCTGTACCTGAGCTTGGGGCTGACCTTTCGTGGCGGCTTTGCCATGCTCGATGGCTTGAGCCTGGTGCTGGGCCTGGCAGTGGCCGAGGCGCTGGAGGCCCAGGGAGTCCGGGATGTCGGGCTGAAGTGGCCCAACGATATCTATGTTGGGGGAAGCAAGCTAGCGGGTATTCTGGTCGAACTGCAGGGTGAGCTGGAAGAGGGCGTGGTGCAGGTGGTTGCCGGCATCGGAATCAATGTTCATATGTCTGCAGCCGAAGGGGTCGATCAGGCCTGGACCAGTCTTGCCCGTGCTATGCCCGCGCAGCAGTGGCACAGAAACCTTATTGCGGCGGGCGTGATTGCTTCGCTACTCGATGCCGCTACCGAATTTGCGAAGACCGGCTTTACGAGTTTCCGGGCGCCATGGGAGGCCAGGGATATTTTCACGGGCCGGCCGCTGACGAGTGATTCCGGAAAGCTGTCCGGTACGGGGCGGGGAGTCGACGAGCATGGAAACTATTTGATGGATGTAAATGGCAAGCTGGAAAAAGTCCGCGCCGGTGAGATCAGCCTGCGGGTTCAGTCATGAGGCTGCTGATCGACGCGGGAAACACCCGTCTAAAGTGGCGGCTTGACCGGCAGGGCGCGGTTGTCAAGAGCGGGGTTTGCCTGTGCGACAGTGAGAGTTGGCTGAGTGAGCTGGCCTCATATGCGGCTGATATTGAGCGTATCGCGGTTTCAACCGTTGCTTCCGAAAGCCGTCGGTCCGTCCTGGACGAGCAGCTGAACCGTCTTACTGGAACAGATGTGCAGTTTTACTGGTCTGAAGCCCGGCGCGCCGGCCTGATAAACGCCTATACCGATACCGCAAAGATGGGCGCTGATCGTTGGCATGCCATGTACGCAGGGTGGCATCAGAAACCGGGTGGGTTTGCCGTGGTTGATGCGGGCAGTGCCATAACCGTGGATTATGTGGCTCCCGATGGCACCCATCTTGGCGGTTATATCCTGCCGGGCAAGCAGATGATGCTGCGTTCGCTTCAGCAGGATGCTGCGCGGATTGGTTTCGAAGAGGTAGATGCTGGTGGTGGCCAGCCAGGGGTATCGACAACCGAATGCGTCCAGCACGGTGTTGTCTGGCTCTGGGAAGGCCTGATCCAGCATCTGGTTGCGGACTGCCGCGAGTATGGCCTTGAGCGTATCTTGTGTACCGGTGGCGATGCCGGGTTGCTTCTGTCTGCTGGCTTGCCCGGGGTGCACGACTCTGATCTGGTTATCAAGGGGCTGGCAGCGATTGATTCAGAGAGTGCGGGTATATGAGGTGGTTGGTCCTGATTCTGCTGGCCGTTAATGTTCTGGTCTGGTTCGCAGATGACATCTGGATGCCCGGCAGGGTTCAGATGGTAGCAGAGGACCGAACGCTGCCACGGGTATCAACGTTGAAGCTCGGTGCTGCAGTTCCTGAGGAGAAAAGAGAAGAGGTGGATTCGGTTGAAGGGGAGCCGGTGGAGACCGAAATGCCGCCACCCGACCCTGAACCCGAGCCCGAACCTGAATCTGAGCGGGCCGTTGCGACCGCAGCACCGGAGCCCGTTTGCGTGCGCCTGGGCTGGTTTGATACGGCAGATGGCGCCCGGGAGCGCTACGCTTCAATGGGCCAGCCGGGCGAGAACATGACGGTGCTGGAGCAGCAGCGGACGCTTGAGCCCCTGCACTGGGTTATTATCCCGCCGCAGCCCGGGAACAAGGCGCTGGCGCTGTTCAACGAACTGCAGCGCAAGGGAGTGGATTCCTACCTTGTGACCCGTGGAGAGAACACCAATGCCATCTCACTGGGGCTTTTTGAATCAAGAGAGGCTGCTCTGCGGGTGCTTGAGGCAAAAAAACGTCAGAATCTCAATGCAGTACTGGCCAACTTCCCGCGTAATCAGCTAAGCTACGCCCTCGTTTTTGAAGTACCTTCTTCTGCCGATGCAGAGCAAGGAGTCGGGCGGTTAGAGGATTACCGGGACGATTTCGAAATGGTTGAAATCAGTCGTTGCGCAGGTATTGCAACGAATCCTGAAAATCCGTAGTATACCGCCCTCGCTGAAGAGGCGAATGTGGGCTGGCGTAGCTCAGTTGGTAGAGCAGCTGACTTGTAATCAGCAGGTCGGGGGTTCGATTCCGTCCGCCAGCTCCACTTTTTAAGTTTTAGCGGATTTGCCGATTGGCAGGTCCGATCGGGAGGGGTTCCCGAGTGGCCAAAGGGATCAGACTGTAAATCTGACGCGAAAGCTTCGCAGGTTCGAATCCTGCCCCCTCCACCACTTATTGCTCGCGGGCATCGTATAGTGGCTATTACCTCAGCCTTCCAAGCTGATGACGCGGGTTCGATTCCCGCTGCCCGCTCCAATTTGAAGTGCGAAACGCTCATGTAGCTCAGTTGGTAGAGCACACCCTTGGTAAGGGTGAGGTCGGCGGTTCAAATCCGCCCATGAGCTCCATCATTTTGTCCGGTCAACGTTACGGTCAGGTTGATTAGGGAGATAGGTCGAATGTCTAAAGAAAAATTTGAGCGTAGTAAACCGCACGTAAACGTGGGCACCATTGGTCACGTAGACCATGGTAAGACCACGCTGACAGCCGCCCTGACTCGTGTATGTCACGAGGTGTGGGGCAGTGGTAGCGCCAGCGCATTCGACATGATCGATAACGCGCCGGAAGAGAAGGCTCGTGGTATCACTATCGCGACCTCTCACGTTGAGTACACGTCACCGGAGCGTCATTACGCGCACGTTGACTGCCCGGGCCACGCTGACTATGTGAAGAACATGATCACTGGTGCGGCGCAGATGGACGGCGCGATTCTGGTTTGTTCCGCAGCTGACGGCCCCATGCCGCAGACTCGCGAGCACATCCTGCTGTCTCGTCAGGTAGGCGTTCCTTTCATCGTTGTGTTCCTGAACAAGGCGGACATGGTTGATGATGAAGAGCTGCTTGAGCTGGTTGAGATGGAAGTTCGTGAACTGCTGAGCCAGTACGACTTCCCGGGCGACGACACGCCGATCGTTACCGGTTCCGCGCTGATGGCGCTGGAAGGTAAAGACGACAACGAAATGGGTACCACCGCTGTCAAGAAGCTGGTTGAGGCCCTGGACGCGTACATCCCGGATCCTGAGCGTGCGATTGATCAGCCGTTCCTGATGCCGATCGAGGACGTGTTCTCTATCTCCGGTCGTGGCACCGTGGTAACTGGCCGTGTCGAGCGTGGCGTTATCAAGGTGGGTGAAGAGATTGAGATTGTTGGTATCAAAGATACCGTCAAGACCACCTGCACCGGCGTTGAGATGTTCCGCAAGCTGCTGGACGAAGGTCGTGCAGGCGAGAACGTTGGTGTACTGCTGCGTGGTACCAAGCGTGACGACGTTGAGCGTGGCCAGGTTCTGTGTAAGCCGGGCACTATCAAGCCGCACACCAAGTTTGAGTGTGAAGTGTACGTACTGTCCAAGGAAGAGGGTGGTCGTCATACGCCTTTCTTCAAGGGCTATCGTCCACAGTTCTACTTCCGTACCACCGACGTCACAGGTTCCTGTGAGCTGCCGGAAGGCGTGGAAATGGTAATGCCGGGTGACAACGTCAAGATGAGTGTTACCCTGATCAACCCGATCGCCATGGAAGATGGCCTGCGTTTCGCGATTCGCGAAGGCGGCCGTACCGTTGGTGCCGGTGTGGTCTCAAAGATCATCGAGTGATTTGCTCGAAGTAAGTGCGCTGAGTTGTTTCGGTGCAGGCCAGTAGCTCAATTGGCAGAGCAGCGGTCTCCAAAACCGCAGGTTGGGGGTTCGATTCCCTCCTGGCCTGCCATTTTTTAACATCCGGATAAAGCTGATTCCCATGGAGTCAAAAGCCGATCGTTCAACCAGCAGCTTTGATATTGTCAAGTGGCTGGTCGTATTTGTCCTGATTGCCATCGGTGTCGTTGGCAATCAGTATTTCAGTGCCGAGTCACTACTGTATCGGGTGCTGGGTCTTGTGGTGCTTGCGCTTTTGGCAGCACTCGTTGCGTTGCAGACCGACCGTGGACGTCGGTTTGCAGCACTCCTGAAAGAAGCACGGGTTGAAATCCGGAAAGTCGTATGGCCCACCCGGCCGGAGCTTATCCAGACCACGTTTATTGTTGTGGTTTTTGTATTGGTAGTAGCTTTGATCTTGTGGGGTATGGATTCGTTGATCAGTTGGCTGGTCTCCGGAGTTATCGGGTAACAGGAGTGGGCAATGGCTAAGCGCTGGTACGTCGTACATGCGTATTCTGGCTTTGAAAAGCACGTAATGCGCACTCTCGGAGAGCGCATTGCGCTCAATGGAATGGAAGACAAGTTCGGCGAGATTCTGGTTCCAACAGAAGAAGTCGTCGAAATGCGCGAAGGAAAGAAGCGCAAGAGCGAGCGGAAATTCTATCCGGGTTATGTGCTTGTTCAGATGGAAATGGACGACGCTACCTGGCACCTGGTCAAGAACACTCCGCGTGTTCTGGGCTTCATTGGTGGCACAAAAGACAAGCCGGCACCGATCACAGAGCGTGAGGCAGAAGCTATTCTGCGCCGCGTTGAAAGTGGTGCCGACAAGCCCAAGCCCAAGACACTGTTTGAGCCGGGCGAAGTGGTTCGGGTTACAGAAGGCCCGTTTGCCGACTTCAACGGCGTGGTAGAAGAAGTTGACTACGACAAGAGTCGGGTCAAGGTTGCTGTTCTTATTTTCGGTCGGTCTACGCCGGTTGAGCTGGAGTTCGGACAGGTCGAGAAAGACTGATCAGCGGCTGTTTATGCTGAGAGCTCGCGCGCCCAGGCGACGCGGGCTTTTTGTGTCTGCTTTGTTGCAGTTGAAAGAAACCGGGGAGCCGAAAGGCGTTTGAACCCATTAGGAGAAAATCATGGCTAAGAAAATCGAAGCGTATATCAAGCTTCAGGTTGCTGCCGGTAAGGCCAACCCGAGTCCTCCCGTTGGTCCTGCACTGGGTCAGCGTGGCGTGAACATCATGGAATTCTGTAAGGCGTTTAACGCCGAGACTCAGGACATGGAGCCTGGGCTGCCGATTCCTACCGTGATCACCGTATACAGCGATCGCAGCTTTACCTTTATCACCAAGACGCCGCCGGCACCAGTTCTGCTGAAAAAAGCAGCTGGCATCAAAAGCGGATCCGGTCGTCCGAACACCGAGAAGGTTGGCACGGTTACCCGTGAGCAGCTGGAAGAGATCGTCAAGACCAAAGAGCCCGATCTGACCGCTGCAAATATGGATGCCGCTCTTCGCACCATCGCCGGAACCGCCCGTAGCATGGGCCTCAACGTGGAGGGCCTGTAACATGGCAAAGCTTAGCAAGCGTCAGAAGCTGATTCGTGAAAAAGTCGACAGTGCCCGTTCCTATACCGTTGATGAGGCAGTTGCACTGCTGGTAGAGCTGGGCTCAAGCGTGAAGTTCAAGGAGTCCGTGGACGTTGCGGTAAACCTTGGCGTTGACGCACGTAAATCCGATCAGGTTGTTCGTAGCAGCACTGTTCTGCCTCACGGCACTGGCAAGACCGTCCGTGTTGCAGTATTCACCCAGGGCGCCAACGCTGAGAAAGCCACCGCTGCTGGTGCTGACATTGTTGGCATGGATGATCTGGCTGAAGAAGTTAAGAAAGGCAACATGGATTTTGACGTGGTTATTGCCACACCAGATGCCATGCGTGTCGTAGGTCAGCTGGGCCAGATTCTTGGTCCTCGCGGCCTGATGCCGAACCCGAAGGTTGGTACTGTGACTCCGGACGTTGAGACTGCGGTCAAGAACGCCAAGGCAGGTCAGGTACGGTATCGTACGGACAAAAACGGCATTATCCATGCGCCTATGGGTAACGTGGAATTCTCTGCTCAGAACATCAAGGAAAATATTGAGGCTCTGATTGCAGATCTGAAAAAGGCCAAGCCCTCTTCGTCGAAAGGTGTTTACCTCAAGAAGGTAACCCTGTCGTCGACGATGGGTCCTGGCCTGGCTATCGACCAGAGTGCTTTGAGCATTTAAGTCTTTGGTCGGTAGTGCTTTGTAGTCTGGGCGGAAGCCAAGGCTGTCAAAGACCGCAGGCCCCTGAGGCTGCCTTGCGAGGCAGTCAGAGGGGTTAAAGCAATGCCTGCGCAGACGGTGTGAAGACGTTCTCTCTGAACCCAAACACCGTTAGGAGCCCCGCGAGGGGTATATGTGGGTTTGCCGGGATAAACCCGGCGAAATCGAGGAGAAATCCAGTGGCAATTAGACTCGAAGACAAGAAGGCGATCGTCGCTGAAGTCAACGAGACTGCCGGTGGTGCTCTGTCTGTGGTTATGGCTGATTACCGTGGTGTCACCTCTGGTGATATGACGGCGCTTCGTGCCAAGGCTCGTGCCGAGAACGTAATCCTGAAGGTTGTTCGTAACAACCTGGCGAAGATTGCGATTCGTGGTACCGAGTACGAGTGCATCGACGAAGCATTGGTTGGCCCGACCATTCTGGCATTCTCTATGGAAGATCCAGGCGCGGCTGCGCGTCTGCTGAAGGATTTTGCCAAAGAGAAAGAGGCATTTGAGATCAAAGGCCTGGCTGTCGGCGGTGAGCTGATGGGCGCAGACCAGATTGATCGCCTTGCCAAGCTGCCAACACGTCACGAAGCATTGACGATGCTGGCCGCAACCACACAGGCACCGATCACCAAGCTTGCGCGGACACTGAACGAAGTTCCAACGAAAGTGACCCGTGCAGTAGCGGCAGTTCGAGACCAGAAGCAAGAAGCTGCTTGATTCTGTTGAACACCATTTTTATATTTTTGGGAGAAAGTCATGGCTCTGTCTAACGAAGACATTTTGAACGCAATTGCTGAAATGAGCGTAATGGACGTTGTTGCGCTGGTTGAAGCAATGGAAGAGAAGTTTGGCGTATCTGCTGCTGCAGCAGTTGCTGCTGCTCCTGCCGCTGCTGGTGGCGAAGCTGCCGCTGCTGAAGAGCAGACAGAATTTGACGTTGTTCTGACCGGTCCTGGTGAGAAGAAGGTCAACGTGATCAAGGCCGTTCGTGAACTGACTGGCCTGGGTCTGAAGGAAGCGAAAGAAATGGTCGATAGCGCGCCTTCCGTAATCAAGGAAGCAGCGAGCAAAGACGACGCTGAAGCAGCCAAGAAGAAGCTTGAGGAAGCAGGCGCTTCTGTTGAGCTCAAGTAAGCTGTTGTTGATCGAAACCATGCATTAAGCATGGATAGGCTGGTGGCCCAGTGCCACCGGCCTTTTTCTGTTGTATATGCTGCAGGTTCGGAACGTCAGGACCATTACGCTGTCGGAGCCTTTAACCTACAGCCAGGGTCTTGTTCAAGACGGCGCAGTAAGCCGAGCAATTCGGCCCCGAAGCAGAAAAATGGTTGCTTCTTGATACCAGGTATCAGGTCTAAAGCTGGGGAATGCAGATGACTTACTCCTATACTGAGAAAAAGCGGATTCGCAAAGATTTTAGTAAATTGCCTTCCGTGATGGATGTCCCCTATTTGCTGTCTATTCAGCTGGATTCGTTCCGGGACTTCCTCCAAAGTGAAGCCGAGCCCGATAATCGTCGGGAAACCGGTCTCCACGCAGCATTCAAATCCGTATTCCCGATTGTCAGTTATTCTGGCAACGCCGCGCTCGAATACGTGAGTTACCGCATCGGCGAGCCGGTATTTGACGTCAAGGAATGCCAGCTTAGGGGCGTAACCTACGCAGCACCGCTGCGGGTCAAAGTAAGACTTATCATTTATGATAAGGAATCGTCCAACAAGGCGATTAAAGATATTAAAGAGCAGGAAGTCTACATGGGCGAAATGCCCCTGATGACCGAGAACGGTACCTTCGTTATCAACGGTACCGAGCGGGTTATCGTTTCCCAGCTCCACCGTTCACCGGGTGTGTTCTTCGATCATGACAAGGGCAAGACCCACTCATCAGGCAAGCTGCTGTATTCGGCGCGGGTGATTCCTTACCGTGGTTCCTGGCTCGATTTCGAGTTCGACGCCAAGGATTCGGTCTTTGTCCGTATTGACCGTCGCCGCAAGCTGCCTGCCTCTATCCTGCTGCGCGCACTGGGCTACACCTCCGAGCAGATGCTCGAGATGTTCTTTGATACCAGTAAGTTCGGCATTGGTCCAGAAGTGTGCAAGCTGGAGCTGGTGCCTAGCCGCCTGCGCGGCGATATTGCCACCTTCGACATCAAGGACAAGAAGGGTAAGGTCATCGTTGAGGAAGGCCGCCGTATTACCGCGCGCCACATCAAGCAGCTTGAAAAGGCTGGCCTGACCGAGCTGGAAGTGCCGACCGAGTACCTTTACGGCCGCGTCCTGGCAAAAGACATGGTGGACACCAAGTCCGGCGAAGTGCTGGTAGAGTGCAACACCGAGCTGACTGAAGAAATCGTTACCAAGATCCTGGATTCCGGCGTCACAGATATTGAGACCCTGTACACCAACGATCTGGACTGCGGTCCCTTCATGTCCGACACGCTGCGCATTGATCCGACCCGTAGCCCGCTTGAGGCGTTGGTCGAGATCTACCGCATGATGCGTCCGGGCGAGCCGCCCACCAAGGAATCAGCCGAGAACCTGTTCAACAACCTGTTCTTCTCTGAAGAGCGGTATGACCTGTCCTCGGTTGGCCGGATGAAGCTCAACCGTCGCCTGCGTCGTGAAGAAAGCACCGGCGAAGGCACGCTGACCCACGATGACATCATCGACGTTCTCAAAACGCTGATCGATATCCGCAACGGTGAAGGCAATGTCGATGACATCGACAACCTGGGTAACCGGCGCGTCCGTTGTGTTGGCGAGATGGCCGAAAACCAGTTCCGTGTCGGTCTGGTCCGTGTTGAGCGCGCCGTCCGCGAGCGTCTGAGCCTGGCCGAGAGTGAAGGCCTGATGCCTCAGGACCTGATCAATGCCAAGCCCGTTGCCGCGGCGGTGAAAGAGTTCTTCGGTTCCAGCCAGCTGTCGCAGTTCATGGACCAGAACAACCCGCTGTCCGAGGTCACTCACAAGCGTCGTATCTCGGCCCTCGGTCCAGGTGGTCTGACCCGTGAGCGTGCAGGCTTCGAGGTTCGCGACGTACACCCGACTCACTATGGTCGTGTGTGTCCAATCGAGACTCCGGAAGGTCCGAACATCGGTCTGATCAACTCGCTGGCGACTTATGCACGCTCCAACTCCTACGGTTTCCTCGAGAGCCCGTATCGGAAGGTTGTTGAAGGCAAGGTCACCGACGAGGTGGTTTACCTGTCAGCGATTGAAGAAAGCAATTACATCATCGCCCAGGCAAGCGCCGCGATGGACGACAAGAACCATCTGTCTGACGAGCTGGTAACGGTTCGTCACCAGAACGAGTTCACCGTCACGCCGCCGGAGAACGTTAACTTCATGGACGTATCTCCGCGTCAGGTTGTGTCTGTTGCAGCCTCGTTGATTCCGTTCCTGGAGCATGATGACGCCAACCGCGCACTGATGGGTTCAAACATGCAGCGTCAGGCTGTGCCGACCCTGCGCTCAGAGGTGCCCCTGGTAGGTACCGGTGTAGAACGCACCGTGGCCCAGGACTCCGGTGTCTGTGTGTCGGCCCGCCGAGGTGGTGTGATCGAGAGTGTCGATGCGGCCCGTATCGTGGTGCGAGTTAACAACGACGAAACCGATGCCGGTGATGCTGGTGTGGATATCTACAACCTCACCAAGTACACCCGTTCGAACCAGAACACCTGTATCAACCAGCGCTCCATTGTGCGGGAAGGTGATCAGATCGCCCGCGGTGACGTGTTGGCCGATGGTCCGTCCATCGATCTGGGCGAGCTGGCTCTGGGTCAGAACATGCGCATCGCGTTCATGCCCTGGAACGGTTACAACTTCGAGGACTCCATCCTGATCTCGGAGAAAGTGGTTCAGGAAGATCGCCTGACCACCATCCACATCCAGGAACTGACCTGTGTGGCCCGGGACACCAAACTGGGTAGCGAGGAAATCACCGCGGACATCCCGAACGTTGGCGAGAGCGCGCTGTCCAAGCTGGATGAGTCCGGTATCGTCTACATCGGTGCCGAAGTGGGCGCCGGCGATATCCTCGTGGGCAAGGTGACGCCCAAGGGTGAGACCCAGTTGACTCCGGAGGAGAAACTGCTGAGGGCCATCTTTGGCGAGAAGGCGTCGGACGTGAAAGATACGTCCTCACGTGTGCCCACCGGCACTCGTGGCACGGTTATCGACGTTCAGGTCTTTACCCGTGATGGCATCGAGAAGGATGCTCGCGCCCAGGCTATCGAGAAAGAACAGCTGGACGAGTACCGCAAGGATCTGAAGGACGAGTACCGCATCGTTGAAGGCGCGACTTATGAGCGTCTGACTTCCGCGCTGAACGGCCAGGAAGTGATTAGCGGCCCCGGCCTCAAGAAGGGCGCAAAGCTGGACGAGTCTTACCTGGCAGAACTGCCACGGGATGACTGGTTCAAGCTGCGGATGAAAGACGAAGCCCTGAATGAGTTGCTGGAGAAGTCCGAGCAGGGCCTTGAGGATCGCAAGAAGGACCATGAAGCTCGCTTTGATGACAAGAAAGGCAAGCTGCAACAGGGTGATGACCTTGCCCCGGGTGTTCTTAAAATCGTCAAGGTTTACCTTGCGATCAAGCGTCGGATCCAGCCAGGCGACAAGATGGCCGGCCGTCACGGTAACAAGGGTGTTATCTCTGCGGTGATGCCGATAGAGGACATGCCCTACGACGAGTATGGCAACACCGTTGATATCGTGCTGAACCCTCTGGGTGTTCCGTCACGGATGAACGTTGGTCAGGTTCTTGAAACTCACCTGGGTGCCGCCGCCAAGGGGCTGGGTGAGCGTATCAGTCGCATGCTGGACGAGCAGCGCAAGGTGGCCGAGATGCGTAAGCTTCTGGACGAGATCTACAACCATTCGGATGAGGTCACGAAAGTGGACCTGGATTCGCTGAATGATGAAGAGATCTTTGCGCTGGCCAATAACCTGCGCGCTGGTGTGCCCATGGCAACACCGGTGTTCGACGGCGCCAAGGAAGCTGAGGTCAAGCATATGCTTGAGCTGGCAGGCCTTAGCACCACAGGTCAGACCGTGTTGTACGATGGCCGTACCGGCGATGAGTTTGATCGCCCGGTGACTGTTGGCTACATGTACATCCTGAAGCTGAACCACCTGATCGACGACAAGATGCACGCTCGTTCCACCGGTTCGTACAGCCTGGTTACCCAGCAGCCGCTGGGTGGTAAGGCGCAGTTCGGTGGTCAGCGCTTCGGTGAGATGGAAGTGTGGGCCCTTGAGGCTTACGGCGCAGCGTATACGCTGCAGGAAATGCTCACCGTTAAGTCTGATGATGTGAATGGTCGGACCAAGATGTACAAGAACATTGTCGATGGCGATCATCGTATGGAGCCGGGCATGCCCGAATCCTTCAATGTTCTGGTCAAGGAAATCCGCTCGTTGGGTATCGACATCGAGCTGGAATCCGAGTGAGCCGAATTGTTTTTGGCAGCGAGAGCGGGCACCGTCGGTGCCCGCCCGAGAATAACGCCATCCGGAGCTGTTACTGATGAAAGATTTGCTGAATCTTCTCAAAAACCAGAACCAGAAGCAGGAATTTGACGCCATCCGTATTGGGCTGGCGTCCCCTGACATGATCCGATCATGGTCTTTTGGTGAGGTCAAAAAGCCTGAGACCATTAACTACCGTACGTTCAAGCCTGAGCGTGACGGTCTTTTCTGTGCCAAAATCTTCGGTCCGATCAAGGATTACGAGTGCCTTTGTGGCAAGTACAAGCGCCTCAAGCACCGTGGTGTTATCTGCGAGAAGTGTGGTGTTGAAGTGGCACTGGCCAGTGTGCGCCGTGAGCGCATGGGTCACATCGAGCTTGCGAGCCCGGTCGCCCACATCTGGTTCCTGAAATCATTGCCGTCCCGCATCGGTCTGATGCTGGACATGACCCTGCGCGATATTGAACGGGTTCTGTATTTCGAATCCTTCATCGTGATCGAGCCGGGCATGACGACCCTGGAAAAAGGGCAGCTGCTGAACGACGAGCAGTATTACGAAGCCCTGGAAGAGTTCGGTGACGAGTTCGACGCCCGCATGGGTGCTGAAGCCGTCCAGGAACTGCTGGAAGGGATTGACCTGCAGGCGGAAGTTGAAGCCCTGCGGGAAGAGATTCCCCAGACCAACTCCGAAACCAAGATCAAGAAGTTCAGCAAGCGCCTGAAGATTCTTGAGGCTTTCCTGTACTCCGGCAACAAGCCAGGCGACATGGTCATGACCGTGCTGCCGGTTCTGCCACCGGATCTACGCCCGCTGGTACCACTGGACGGTGGCCGTTTTGCGACCTCCGATCTGAACGATCTTTACCGTCGGGTGATCAACCGTAACAACCGCCTCAAGCGTCTGCTGGAGCTGAATGCTCCGGATATCATCGTGCGCAACGAGAAGCGGATGCTGCAGGAAGCTGTGGACGCTCTGCTGGATAACGGCCGTCGCGGTCGTGCCATTACCGGCACCAACAAGCGTCCGCTGAAGTCCCTGGCTGACATGATCAAGGGTAAGCAGGGTCGTTTCCGTCAGAACCTGCTGGGCAAGCGTGTGGACTATTCCGGTCGTTCGGTGATCGTGGTCGGTCCCTATCTGCGTCTGCACCAGTGTGGTCTTCCGAAGAAGATGGCTCTGGAGCTGTTCAAGCCGTTTATTTTCTCCAAGCTTGAGCACCGTGGTCTGGCCACAACGATTAAAGCCGCCAAGAAGATGGTCGAGCGTGAGGAAGGCGTGGTCTGGGACATCCTGGACGAAGTCATTCGCGAACACCCGATCATGCTCAACCGGGCGCCGACCCTGCACCGTCTGGGTATCCAGGCGTTTGAGCCGGTACTCATTGAAGGCAAGGCTATTCAGCTGCACCCGCTGGTGTGTGCGGCCTACAACGCCGACTTCGACGGTGACCAGATGGCGGTACACGTTCCGCTGACCCTGGAAGCCCAGCTTGAAGCCCGTGCGTTGATGATGTCCACCAACAACGTGCTGTCACCTGCCAATGGCGAGCCCATCATCGTGCCGTCACAGGACGTGGTTCTGGGTCTATATTACATGACCCGTGATCGTAAGAGCGCCCTGGGCGAAGGCATGGTGTTTGCCGATGTGAAAGAAGCGCATCGCGCCTACGGCGCCGGCAAGGTTGATCTGCAGGCGATGGTCAAGGTACGGGTCAAAGAAGTGACCTATGACGAGAACGGCGAGAAAGTGGAAGTCCAGAAAATTGTGGACACCACCGTCGGTCGCGCTCTGCTGTTTGACATCGTGCCGGATGGTCTTTCCTATGACATCGTCAACAAGCCGATGGTCAAAAAGGCGATTTCCAACCTCATCAACACCTGTTACCGCGATGCGGGTCTGAAAGACACCGTCATTTTTGCGGACCAACTGATGTATATGGGTTATCACTTCGCAACGGTTTCCGGTATCTCCATCGGCTTTAACGATTTCGAGATCCCGCCCGAGAAGTACGAGCTCGTTGATGCGGCCTCTGAAGAAGTAAAGGATATCGAGACCCAGTACGCGTCCGGTCTGCTGACCCAGGGCGAGAAGTACAACAAGGTTATCGATATCTGGTCCCGCGCCAACGACAAGGTGTCCAAGGCGATGATGGATCGGCTCTCCCAGGAGCAGGTTATTGGCCCGGATGGCAAGCCTGTGAAAGGCGAGAACGGCGAAGATCTGATGCAGGAGTCTTTCAACTCCGTTTACATGATGGCCGACTCTGGTGCCCGGGGCTCCCCCGCCCAGATCCGTCAGCTGGCCGGTATGCGTGGTCTGATGGCCAAGCCGGACGGTTCAATCATCGAAACGCCGATCACCGCCAACTTCCGTGAAGGTCTGAACGTACTTCAGTACTTCATCTCCACCCACGGTGCCCGTAAGGGTCTGGCGGATACGGCGCTGAAGACTGCGAACTCCGGTTACCTGACCCGTCGTCTGGTGGACGTTTCCCAGGACCTGGTTGTTACCGAGGAAGACTGCGGTACCGACGAAGGCCTGCTGATGACGCCCCACATCGAGGGTGGCGACGTTGTTGTGCCGCTGGGTGACCGAGTGCTGGGTCGTGTTACTGCACGCGCAGCCTACACCCCGACCGACAAAGACAATGCGGTTGTCGACGTGGGCACACTGCTGGACGAGAAAGCGGTCGAGTCTCTCGAGCGTGCCGGTGTGGACGAGGTATGGGTTCGCTCAGCGATTACCTGTGAAACCCGCCACGGTATCTGCTCGAAGTGTTACGGTCGTGACCTTGCCCGCGGGCATCAGGTCAACGTGGGCGAGGCCGTCGGTGTCATCGCGGCACAGTCTATCGGCGAACCGGGCACACAGCTGACCATGCGTACGTTCCACATTGGTGGTGCTGCGAGCCGGGCGTCTGCGGTCGACAATATTCAGGTCAAGCATGGCGGCACCGTTCGCCTGCACAACCTGAAGTCCATCGAGAAGAGCGACGGTACACTGGTCGTGGTTTCCCGCTCCTCTGCGCTGGCCATTGCCGATGAGCAGGGTCGTGAGCGCGAGTGGTACAAGCTGCCCTATGGTGCAGTGCTGTCCGTCAAACACGGCGACGCTGTCGAAGCCGGAGTTGCGGTGGCCAAGTGGGATCCGCACACTCACCCGATCATCGCCGAGGCGGAAGGTACCGCACGGTTTGTCAACATGGACCAGGGCATCACTGTCCGTACCCAGACCGACGAACTGACCGGTCTGTCCACCATGGAAGTGATCGACCCGAAAGAACGTCCGGCTGCCGGTAAGGACATCCGTCCTGCCATTCAGTTGATTGACGACAAGGGTGAAGAGGTTGATCTGCCAGGTGGTGGTACCGCGATCTTCTTCCTGCCGGCAAACGCGCTGGTCACCATGGCGAATGGCGCGAAAATCGAGTTGGGTGACGTGGTTGCCCGTATTCCTCAGGAAAGCTCGAAAACACGTGACATCACAGGTGGTCTGCCCCGTGTTGCCGATCTGTTTGAAGCCCGTCGTCCGAAAGAATCCTCGATTCTGGCGGAAATCAGCGGTGTGGTTTCATTCGGCAAGGAAACCAAGGGCAAGAAGCGTCTGGTGATTACGCCCAAGGATGCTGATCCCTATGAGGTTCTAATTCCCAAGCATCGTCAGATGAACGTGTTCGAAGGCGAAACGGTTGAGAAGGGCGAGGTCATTTCTGATGGTCCGTCCAACCCGCACGACATCTTGCGCCTGCTGGGCGTTGTAGCGTTGGCGAAGTACATCACCAACGAGATCCAGGACGTCTACCGTCTGCAAGGTGTTGTCATCAACGATAAACATATCGAGGTTATCGTTCGGCAGATGCTGCGCAAGGTTGAGATCACCGACGCTGGCGACACCAGTCTGCTCGGCGGCGATCAGGTCGAGATCACCCAGTTCATGGAAGAGAACGAGAAAGCGGAAGCGGCGGACAAAGAGCCTGCACGGTGCGAGCGCCTGCTGCTCGGTATCACCAAAGCGTCACTGGCGACGGAGTCGTTTATTTCCGCGGCCTCGTTCCAGGAGACCACGCGGGTTCTCACCGAAGGCGCCGTCACTGGCAAGCGGGATTATCTGCGCGGCCTGAAGGAAAACGTGGTTGTTGGTCGTCTGATTCCGGCCGGTACCGGTCTTGCCTATCATGCTGAGCGCAAGCGTAAGCGTGAGCTGGACCAGCAGGGCGTAACCGCAGCCGACGTAGAAGAAGCGCTGAGCGCAGAGCTGAACCGCGAAAGCTAAGTTCGCGACAGCGTGACCACCCGCCGGAAGATACCTATCCGGCAGGTGGTCAAAAAGAGACCAGTCATCTTGACTGTTCGGGGGTGCAGGCTTAAACTTGCGACCCTCAAATTTTACCCCCGCCTGTCGGGGGTAAGTTTCATTGATACGGTTTTTTGGAGTTTGCTTACATGGCAACGATTAATCAGTTGGTGCGTAAGCCTCGTAAACGTAAAGCGGCCAAGAGCGACGTTCCTGCTCTGCAGGCTTGTCCGCAGCGCCGTGGTGTTTGCACTCGTGTATACACCACCACGCCGAAGAAGCCGAACTCAGCACTGCGTAAAGTGTGCCGTGTTCGCCTGACTAACGGCTACGAGGTTTCCTCATACATTGGCGGTGAAGGCCACAACCTTCAGGAGCACAGTGTTGTGCTTATCCGTGGCGGTCGAGTAAAAGACCTTCCGGGTGTGCGTTATCACACTGTTCGCGGAACGCTGGACACCCAGGGTGTACAGAACCGTAAGCAGGGTCGCTCCAAGTACGGTGCAAAACGACCCAAGTCCTGATGTACCGAACGGGTATCTTTTATCGTTGCTAAGAATAACGGTAAGAGTAAGGCTGAGTAGCTAATGCTATCTCAGGGGTTCCTGAAGACCTTTTAACAGATAAGGGCTTATCGATGCCTAGAAGAAGAGTTGCAGCAAAACGGGAAATCATCCCGGATCCCAAGTTCCATAGTGCGCGGTTGGCAAAGTTTATCAACCACGTAATGGAAAGTGGCAAGAAGGCAGTTGCAGAGCGCATTGTTTATGGCGCGCTCGATATCGTTGCCGACAAGTCAAAAGAAGAGCCGATCGACATGTTCGAGAAGGCACTGGAGAACATCCAGCCGATGGTTGAGGTTAAATCCCGTCGTGTGGGTGGTGCTACCTACCAGGTGCCTGTTGAAGTGCGGCCTTCGCGTCAGAACGCGCTGGCAATGCGCTGGCTCGTAGAGTTTTCACGGAAGCGTGGCGAAAAGTCCATGGCTCAGCGTCTGGCAGGTGAAATCCTGGATGCCGCTGACAGCAAGGGCTCCGCTGTTAAGAAGCGCGAAGACGTTCATCGCATGGCAGAAGCCAACAAGGCGTTCTCTCACTTCCGTTTCTAATCAGCCGAGGTTTATTACAGTGGCACGCAAGACTCCGATTAAAAAGTACAGAAATATTGGTATCGTCGCCCACGTTGACGCGGGCAAGACGACCACCACCGAGCGGGTCCTGTTCTACACAGGTATTTCCCACAAAATCGGTGAAGTTCACGACGGTGCTGCGACCATGGACTGGATGGAGCAGGAGCAGGAGCGTGGTATTACCATCACGTCTGCTGCAACGACCTGTTTCTGGCAGGGCATGGACAAGCAGTACCCTGAGCACCGTATCAACATCATCGACACCCCGGGACACGTTGACTTCACCATCGAAGTAGAGCGTTCATTGCGCGTTCTCGACGGTGCAGTGGTTGTGTTCTGTGGTTCCTCAGGTGTTGAGCCGCAGTCAGAAACTGTATGGCGTCAGGCTAACAAGTATGAAGTTCCGCGCATGGTGTTCGTCAACAAGATGGACCGTGCCGGCGCCAACTTCATCCGCGTCGTCGAGCAGATCAAGAAGCGCCTGGGCGCAACTTGTGTACCTGTTCAGTTGCCGATCGGTGCTGAGGACGAGTTCGCAGGGGTTATCGACCTGATTCGTAACAAGGCGATTTACTGGAACGAAGACGACGCCGGTGCTACCTATGACCAGCGCGACGTTCCCGAGAATATGGTTGAGGAAGTCGCCAAGTACCGCGAAGAGATGATGGAAGCGGCCGCCGAAGCGAATGAAGAGCTCATGGAGCGCTACCTCGACGAGGGCGAGCTGAGCATTGAAGACATCAAGAGAGGTCTTCGCCTGCGCACCCTGGCCAACGAGATTGTCGTGGCGACCTGTGGTTCAGCTTTCAAGAATAAAGGTGTTCAAGCGGTTCTGGATGCGGTTATCGAATTCCTTCCTGCCCCGGATGAAGTTAAGGCTATCCGTGGCGAGATTGATGAAGACGGCACCGAAGAGACACGTCAGGCAGATGACGATGCACCTTTTGCCGCCCTGGCATTCAAGATTGCAACGGATCCGTTCGTCGGCACCTTGACCTTCTTCCGGGTTTATTCCGGCAAGCTTGAGTCCGGTAACGCGGTTTACAACTCCGTCAAAGGCAAGAAAGAGCGCGTCGGCCGTATGGTTCAGATGCACTCGAAGGATCGTCAGGAGATCAAAGAGGTTCTTGCTGGCGACATCGCTGCTGCGATCGGTCTGAAGAACGTAACGACCGGTGATACCTTGTGCGACGAGAACCACAAGATCATTCTCGAGCGCATGGAGTTCCCGGATCCGGTTATCTCTGTTGCCGTTGAGCCGAAGTCAAAGGCCGATCAGGAAAAAATGGGCATTGCCCTTGGCAAGCTGGCTCAGGAAGATCCTTCTTTCCAGGTTCGCACGGACGAAGAATCAGGCCAGACCATCATTTCCGGTATGGGTGAGCTTCACTTGGACATCATCGTTGACCGTATGCGTCGCGAGTTCAAAGTAGAAGCCAATATCGGTAAGCCGCAGGTTGCGTACCGTGAGTGCATTCGCAAGCCGGTTGATGTCGAAGGCAAATTCGTACGTCAGTCTGGTGGTCGCGGTCAGTACGGTCACGTCAAGATCAAGCTTGAACCACTGCCGTTGGATGACGAAGATGGCGAAAACTTTATTTTCGTCAACGAAATCGTGGGTGGTGTGGTTCCCAAGGAATACATACCGGCGGTTCAGCAGGGTATTGCTGAGCAGATGAAGAATGGTTGTCTGGCGGGGTACCCGCTGCTGCGGATCAAGGCCACGCTGTACGACGGTTCTTACCACGATGTCGACTCGAACGAGATGGCGTTCAAGGTTGCCGGATCGATGGCTATGAAGAAGGGTGCCCTTGAGGCAAGCCCTGCACTTCTGGAGCCTTTGATGCGCGTCGAGGTTGCCACCCCGGAAGATTACATGGGTGACGTCGTTGGTGACCTTAACCGTCGTCGTGGTCTCGTTCAGGGTATGGAAGATACCCCGGCTGGCAAGACGATTCGTGCAGAAGTTCCGTTGTCGGAGATGTTCGGTTATGCCACCGATCTGCGTTCCGCAACGCAGGGTCGGGCGTCTTATGCGATGGAGTTCTCTCGCTATATGGAAGCTCCTTCGAACATTGCCGAAGCGATCATTAAAAAGGGTTGATCCCCAGGACTTAAGAAACAGGAAGAGGTGTAACCGTGTCTAAAGAAAAATTTGAGCGTAGTAAACCGCACGTAAACGTGGGCACCATTGGTCACGTAGACCATGGTAAGACCACGCTGACAGCCGCCCTGACTCGTGTATGTCACGAGGTGTGGGGCAGTGGTAGCGCCAGCGCATTCGACATGATCGATAACGCGCCGGAAGAGAAGGCTCGTGGTATCACTATCGCGACCTCTCACGTTGAGTACACGTCACCGGAGCGTCATTACGCGCACGTTGACTGCCCGGGCCACGCTGACTATGTGAAGAACATGATCACTGGTGCGGCGCAGATGGACGGCGCGATTCTGGTTTGTTCCGCAGCTGACGGCCCCATGCCGCAGACTCGCGAGCACATCCTGCTGTCTCGTCAGGTAGGCGTTCCTTTCATCGTTGTGTTCCTGAACAAGGCGGACATGGTTGATGATGAAGAGCTGCTTGAGCTGGTTGAGATGGAAGTTCGTGAACTGCTGAGCCAGTACGACTTCCCGGGCGACGACACGCCGATCGTTACCGGTTCCGCGCTGATGGCGCTGGAAGGTAAAGACGACAACGAAATGGGTACCACCGCTGTCAAGAAGCTGGTTGAGGCCCTGGACGCGTACATCCCGGATCCTGAGCGTGCGATTGATCAGCCGTTCCTGATGCCGATCGAGGACGTGTTCTCTATCTCCGGTCGTGGCACCGTGGTAACTGGCCGTGTCGAGCGTGGCGTTATCAAGGTGGGTGAAGAGATTGAGATTGTTGGTATCAAAGATACCGTCAAGACCACCTGCACCGGCGTTGAGATGTTCCGCAAGCTGCTGGACGAAGGTCGTGCAGGCGAGAACGTTGGTGTACTGCTGCGTGGTACCAAGCGTGACGACGTTGAGCGTGGCCAGGTTCTGTGTAAGCCGGGCACTATCAAGCCGCACACCAAGTTTGAGTGTGAAGTGTACGTACTGTCCAAGGAAGAGGGTGGTCGTCATACGCCTTTCTTCAAGGGCTATCGTCCACAGTTCTACTTCCGTACCACCGACGTCACAGGTTCCTGTGAGCTGCCGGAAGGCGTGGAAATGGTAATGCCGGGTGACAACGTCAAGATGAGTGTTACCCTGATCAACCCGATCGCCATGGAAGATGGCCTGCGTTTCGCGATTCGCGAAGGCGGCCGTACCGTTGGTGCCGGTGTGGTCTCAAAGATCATCGAGTAACTCTCGTTCGATCTTGGAAAAAGGGGCTGCAACTCAGCCCCTTTTTCTGTTTCTGTCGCAGAATCTGACCCAGTGGAGTCGCTGCTGATCGCAGTTGACACTGCTGGGTATTATGCATACAATGCGGCTCCTTTTTTTGAAGGTCGGCTAGCGAGCTAGCTGCTACGTACGAGTGGAGTTTGGTGCATCATGCAAAGCCAAAAAATTCGAATTCGGTTGAAGGCGTTTGATTACCGCCTGATCGACCAGTCAACGCAGGAGATCGTCGATACCGCCAAGCGGACCGGCGCCCAAGTGCGTGGACCAATCCCTCTGCCGACGCGGAAGGAAAAGTACACCATCCTGATCTCCCCGCACGTCAACAAGGACGCGCGTGATCAGTATGAAATTCGTACTCACAAGCGTTTGCTCGACATTGTTGAGCCGACGGAAAAGACAGTAGATGCTTTGATGAAGCTGGATCTGGCAGCGGGTGTAGACGTTCAGATCAGCCTCGGCTAACGCGAAGCGTTAGTCTGTGTAACTGTCATAAGGCCATAGAGGGTGAGAGCCCCGTACACACTAAGAGGTGAAACATGGCAATTGGTATTGTCGGTCGCAAGGCCGGTATGACCCGTATTTTTACGGAAGATGGGCAAGCAGTGCCTGTCACGGTAGTTGAGGTTGAACCCAACCGAATTACCCAGCTGAAAACTCTCGAAAGCGATGGCTATCGTGCGGTTCAGGTAACCGTTGGTAAGCGTCGTTCCTCTCGTGTGACCAAAAGCGAAGCGGGCCACTATGCGAAAGCCGGTGTTGAGGCTGGTCGCGGTTTGTGGGAATTCCGGCTCGCTGACGGCGAAGGCGACGAACTGACTGCAGGCGGCGAAATTACAGCCTCCATCTTTGCAGACGGTCAGGTTGTTGATGCTACTGGTCAGTCCAAGGGTAAAGGTTTCCAGGGCGGCGTTAAGCGCTGGAACTTCTCCATGCAGGACGCCACACACGGCAACTCCCTTTCTCATCGTGCTCCGGGTTCCATCGGTCAGAACCAGACTCCGGGTAAGGTATTCAAGGGCAAGAAAATGGCGGGCCAGATGGGCAATGCGCAGGTAACTGTGCAAAACCTTGAGGTTGTCCGCGTAGACGCCGAACGCAACCTTCTGCTGATTCGTGGCGCTGTTCCCGGTGCAACCGGCGGGAACGTTGTCATCAAGCCTGCAGTTAAAGCCTGAGGAGCGGTGCGATGGAATTAACTATTACAGGTAGCGGCAAGGGGATTTCTGTTTCCGACGCTGCATTTGCCAAAGATTTTAACGAGTCGCTGGTTCACCAGGTGGTCACTGCTTATATGGCAGGCGGTCGTCAGGGTACCAAGGCTCAGAAAACGCGCTCTGAAGTGTCCGGCGGTGGTAAGAAGCCGTGGCGTCAGAAAGGCACAGGCCGTGCCCGTGCCGGTACCATCCGCAGCCCGATCTGGCGTGCCGGCGGTGTAACCTTTGCAGCAAAGCCACGCAGCTTTGAGCAGAAGGTTAACCGTAAGATGTACCGCGCCGCGATGCAGTCCATTTTCTCCGAGCTGGTTCGTCAGGAGCGTTTGGTTGTGGTTGACGACATGACTGTCGATACGCCCAAAACCAAGGCCTTCACTGCCAAGCTGAAAGATCTCGGTGTCAGCAATGCGCTGATTCTGTCCGACAGCGTTGAGCAGAACCTGCATCTGGCGTCCCGCAACATTCCTCACGTAGACGTGCGCGATGTTGCCGGCCTGGATCCGGTCAGCCTGGTCGCCTTCGAGAGTGTTGTGGTGACTGTTCCCGCTCTGAAGAAGATTGAGGAGATGCTGGGATGAATCAGGAACGTATTTATCAGGTTCTTCTTGGGCCGCACGTGTCAGAGAAATCTTCTCTGGTTGGTGAGAAAAGCCAAGTGGTTTTCCGGGTTGCGCCTGACGCAACCAAGCCCGAGATCAAGAAAGCCGTTGAGCAGTTGTTCAACGTCACCGTCGAAGGTGTTCAGGTTCTGAACCGTAAGGGTAAGCTTAAGCGTACCGCTCGCGGCTTCGGCAAGCGTAATGATCTTCGCAAGGCTTATGTGCAGCTTGCGGAAGGTCAGGACATCGATTTTCTGGATGTGGAATAAGGTAAAGGGGTCGTAAAATGCCGATCGTCAAAACCAAACCAACATCTGCCGGCCGCCGTCACGTTGTTAAGCTCTTTAACCCTGATCTTCACAAGGGGCGCCCTTACGAGCCGTTGTTGGAAACACTGAGTAAATCGGGTGGTCGTAACCATTTTGGTCGCATCACTACCCGTCACGTTGGTGGTGGTCACAAGAAGCACTACCGAGTTATCGACTTTAAGCGGACCAAAGATGGTATCCCGGCGACAATTGAGCGCCTGGAATACGATCCTAACCGCTCTGCGCACATTGCGCTGATCAAGTATGCCGATGGCGAGCGTCGCTACATTATCGCTCCCAAAGGCATGCAGATCGGTGATCCTGTGCGCTCCGGCATCGACGCGCCGATTAAAGTAGGAAGCACGCTGCCGCTCCGGAATATTCCGGTCGGTTCTGTGATTCACTGCGTCGAAATCAAGCCTGGCAAAGGTGCTCAGCTGGCTCGCTCTGCGGGCGCATCCGTACAGCTGGTTGCTCGGGAAGGTGCTTATGCCACCATCCGCCTGCGCTCAGGTGAAATGCGTAAGGTGCTTGTTGACTGTCGTGCAACGTTGGGCGAAGTGTCCAACAGCGAACACAGCCTCAAGCAGCTTGGCAAAGCGGGTGCATCACGTTGGCGCGGTAAACGTCCAACAGTACGTGGTGTTGCTATGAACCCAGTTGACCACCCACATGGTGGTGGTGAAGGGCGTACCTCTGGCGGGCGTCACCCGGTTACTCCGTGGGGTGTTCCGACCAAAGGACATAAGACTCGTAAGAACAAACGTACTGACAAAATGATAGTACGTCGTCGTTCAGCCAAGTAAACGACTACATAGAGGTAATTGCTGTGCCACGTTCTTTGAAGAAAGGTCCTTTTATAGACCTGCATCTGTTGAAGAAGGTCGAGGCAGCTCTGGAAGCGAACGACAAGCGACCGATCAAGACCTGGTCGCGTCGTTCCACGGTCTTTCCAGAGTTCGTAGGCTTGACCATTGCAGTCCACAACGGCAAGCAGCACGTGCCGGTTTATGTCACCGAAGATATGGTTGGACATAAGCTGGGTGAGTTCGCGGCAACGCGTACTTATCGTGGTCATGCGGCCGACAAGAAAGCTAAACGCTGATTGTGAGGTAATAGAAATGGAAGTAGCAGCCAAGTACAAGGGCGCTCGCCTCTCAGCTCAGAAAGCACGTCTTGTCGCTGACCAAGTACGCGGCAAGGCTGTTGAGGATGCCCTGAATATTCTGACTTTCAGCCCTAAGAAGGCGGCGGTCGTGCTCAAGAAAGCTCTTGAGTCTGCCATTGCCAACGCTGAGCACAACGAAGGTCTGGACGTAGATGATCTGCGGGTTTCCACCGTAATGGTGGATGAGGGTCCGACGCTCAAGCGAATCAAAGCTCGAGCCAAGGGGCGCGCTGACCGAATTTTCAAGCGCACCTGTCATATCACCGTCAAGGTCGCCGACAAGTAGGAGATGCTCAGATGGGTCATAAAGTAAATCCAACCGGCATGCGCCTGGGTGTGATCAAAGAGCACAACTCAGTGTGGTACGCCGAAAAAGCGGAATACGCGAACAACCTGTTGAATGATATTCAGGTTCGTGAATTCCTCGACAAGCGTCTGGTTAAGGCGTCTGTCAGCAAGATTGTGATCGAGCGCCCGGCTCAGAACGCCCGTATCACGATCCATACCGCCCGTCCCGGTATCGTTATCGGTAAGAAGGGTGAGGATGTTGACCGTCTTCGTCGCGAAGTCAGCGACATGATGGGTGTGCCGGTGCACATCAACATCGAAGAAGTCCGCAAGCCGGACCTTGATGCCCGCCTGGTCGCGCAGAACGTTGCCGGTCAGCTGGAGCGTCGCGTTATGTTCCGTCGCGCCATGAAGCGCGCCGTGCAGAACGCCATGCGCCAGGGTGCGAAAGGCATCAAGATTCAGGTCGGCGGTCGTCTCGGGGGTGCTGAAATTGCCCGTTCCGAGTGGTATCGCGAAGGTCGTGTACCGCTGCACACACTGCGTGCAGATATTGATTACTCGACCTACGAAGCGAAAACCACCTACGGCATTATCGGCGTCAAGGTATGGATCTTCAAAGGTGAGATTCTTGGTGGTATGGAGCAGGTCCGTGCTGACAAGAAAGCCTCTGGGAAGAAAGGTTCTAAGTAAAGGGGCACTCTTATGCTGCAACCAAAACGCACCAAATTTCGCAAGGTAATGAAAGGCCGTAACACCGGTCTTGCACACCGCGCTAACAAGGTGAGCTTCGGTGAATACGGATTGAAGGCGACCAGCCGTGGACGTATAACTGCGCGCCAGATTGAGGCAGCGCGTCGTACCATGACTCGCCGCATCAAGCGGGGCGGGAAGATCTGGATCCGGATATTCCCGGACAAGCCGATCTCCAGTAAGCCGCTGGAAGTACGAATGGGTAAAGGTAAGGGTTCTGTCGAGTATTGGGTGGCTGAAATTCAGCCAGGCCGCATGCTCTATGAGATGGAAGGTGTTGCGGAAGATATCGCACGCGAAGCTTTCACTCTGGCGGCGGCGAAACTGCCCGTACAGACCACCTTTGTAACGAGGAAGGTGATGTGATGAAAGCAACAGAGCTGCGTGACAAGTCAGTCGAGGAGCTGAACAAAGAGCTGATCGACCTCCTGAAGGAGCAGTTCAACCTGCGCATGCGCAAGGCGACAGGTCAGCTGAATCAGTCTCACCTTCTTCCGAAGGTGAAGCGCGACATCGCTCGCGTGAAGACAGTTATGAACGAAAAGGCAGGACAGTAACATGACTGAAGCTACCCAAACTGCCAGAACCCTGAGCGGCAAGGTCGTGAGCAACAAGATGGAGAAATCCATCGTGGTTCTGGTTGAGCGCCAGGTGAAACATCCTCTGTACGGTAAGTACATGAAGCGTTCATCCAAGATCCATGCTCACGATGAAAGCAATCAGTGCAACATTGGTGACACCGTTACAATCCAGGAAACCCGTCCGGTCTCCAAGACCAAGAGCTGGGCTCTGGTTGAGGTCACCGAGCGTGCATCCAAGGTGTAATTCGCCCGGAGAACAACCATGATTCAGACTCAAACAATGCTTGAAGTCGCGGACAACAGCGGTGCACGGCAGGTTCAGTGCATCAAGGTCCTGGGCGGTTCACATAGGCGTTATGCCAGCGTTGGGGATATCATCAAGGTAACCGTCAAGGAAGCCATCCCCCGCGGTAAAGTGAAGAAAGGCCAGGTCCTGAAAGCTGTTGTTGTGCGTACTCGTAAAGGCGTGCGTCGTCCAGACGGTTCGCTGATCCGTTTCGACGGAAACGCGGCGGTACTTCTGAACAATCAGGACGCACCTATCGGTACCCGTATCTTCGGACCGGTTACCCGTGAACTGCGAAATGAGAAGTTCATGAAAATTATTTCACTGGCACCCGAAGTACTTTAAGGACCAGAGGCCGGTTATGAAAAAGATCAAACGAGATGACGAAGTCATCGTCACAACGGGTAAAGACCAAGGCAAACGTGGTAAAGTCCTGAAAGTTCAGGACGATGGTCGAGTGCTTGTTTCAGGGATCAATATGATCAAGAAGCACACGAAACCAAACCCGATGCTTGGCACCCAGGGTGGCATCGTCGAGAAAGAAGCACCTATCCAGGCTTCCAACGTGGCTATTTTTAATCCGCAGACCGGCAAAGCCGATCGCGTAGGCTTCCAGATCAAGGAAGACGGCGCCAAGGTGCGGATTTTCAAGTCCACGAAAGAAGTCGTCGATAACCAGTAAGCGGTGGTGGTTACGATGCTTAATATGAAAGAGCAGTACAGTAAGGAAGTGGTACCCGCCCTGCAGAAAGAGTTCAGCTACAAGAACATTATGCAGGTGCCGCGTATCGAGAAGATCACCCTGAACATGGGTGTCGGCGAAGCTGTTGGCGACAAGAAGCTGATCGAAAACGCCGTCGCAGACCTGGAAAAGCTGGCTGGCCAGAAGGCTGTTGTCACGCTTGCCCGGAAGTCCGTGGCGGGTTTCAAGATCCGTGAAGGTTGGCCGATCGGCTGCAAGGTTACCCTGCGCGGTGAGCGCATGTGGGATTTCTTTGATCGTCTGGTTCACATTGCGGTTCCCCGCATTCGTGACTTCCGCGGTCTGAATCCCAAGTCCTTCGATGGTCGTGGTAACTACAGCATGGGCGTGCGTGAGCAGATCATTTTCCCCGAGATCGAGTACGACAGAGTCGACAAGATCCGTGGTCTGGACATCACCATTACCACCACTGCCGGTACCGACGATGAAGGTCGTGAACTGTTGAGAGCGTTCGGCTTTCCGTTCAAGAAATAAGGAACGAGTGTAATGGCTAAGGTTTCCATGAAGAACCGTGAGTTCAAGCGCGAAGAAACGGTTGCGAAGTACGCAGCCAAGCGCGCCGAGCTCAAGGCGATTATCAAAAACCCGAATACCAACGATGATGACCGCTGGGACGCACAGGTGAAGCTGCAAAAGCTGCCTCGCAATGCGTCTCCATCGCGTCTTCGTAATCGTTGCCAGGTGACAGGTCGTCCTCACGGCGTTCTGCGCAAGTTCAAGCTTTCTCGTATTAAGTTGCGTGAAGCTGGCATGCGCGGTGACGTTCCGGGTCTGACCAAAGCAAGCTGGTAAGGCAGGTATCAGGCGATAAGCCCGATACCCGTTGGTAAGCGGTGTAGCGCACCGCTGCACAACTAAAAAGAGCAGGAGTCTCATACCGATGAGTATGCAAGATACGCTTGCGGATATGTTTACACGTATTCGTAACGCACAGATGGCACAAAAGGTCGATGTGGCCATGCCGTCTTCAAAGATGAAGATCTCCGTAGCCCAGGTCCTGAAGGACGAAGGCTATGTGGCAGATTTTTCCGTTTCAGCTGATGCCAAACCCCAGTTGACGATTAATCTCAAGTATTTCGGCGGCAAGCCGGTTATTGAGAAAATCACGCGGGTTAGTCGTCCAAGTCTGCGCCAGTACAAGGGCACAGGGGAGCTGCCGAAGGTTTCCGGTGGTTTGGGAGTCGCGATTGTGTCTACGTCCAAGGGCGTAATGACCGACCGTGCCGCACGTGCCGCCGGCGTGGGTGGCGAAGTCATCTGCACCGTATTTTAGGAGAACATTATGTCCAGGGTTGCCAATAATCCTGTCGTTCTGCCTTCCGGTGTTGAAGTTAAGCTGAACGGACAGGAAATCAATGTGAAGGGCTCCAAAGGTGCGCTTCAGATCAATATCCACCAGGCGGTCGAAGTGAAGCAGGAAGAAAATGTCCTGCGTTTCATCGCTCGCGATGGTGCTAAACAGTCCCGCGCTCTTGCTGGTACGACCCGTGCGCTGGTTAACAACATGGTCACCGGCGTGACGACAGGCTGGGAGCGTAAGCTGGCACTGACGGGCGTAGGCTACCGTGCGCAGGCGCAAGGTAAGAAGCTCAACCTTACACTGGGTTTTTCTCACCCGGTCGAGTATGAGCTGCCCGAGGGGATTACCGCAGAGACTCCGTCCAACACGGAAGTCGTAATCCGCGGTATCGACAAGCAACAGGTTGGCCAGGTCGCTGCTGAAGTCCGCGCGTTCCGTCCGCCCGAGCCTTATAAGGGTAAGGGTGTTCGTTATGCGGATGAGCAGGTCAGACGCAAAGAAGCCAAGAAGAAATAAGGCGGGACTATGAGCGCGAATAACGAAAGATTGCGTCGCGCACGTAAAGTGCGCATGAAAATCCGTAGGTTGGGTACTGACCGTCTGTGCGTTCATCGCACACCGCGTCACATGTATGCTCAGGTTACGACTGCAGACGGCAGCAAAGTAATTGCCGCTGCCTCCACGTTGGATAAGGACCTGCGCCAGGGTGCAACCGGTAACGTGGACGCCGCCAAAAAGGTCGGTCAGCTGATTGCTGAGCGTGCCAAAGCGGCAGGCATCGAAAAGGTCGCATTCGACCGTTCCGGTTACCGTTATCACGGCCGTGTTCAGGCTCTGGCCGATGCAGCCCGTGAAGCTGGCTTGCAATTCTAAGAGGTGGAGAAGATGAGCGTTAACGAACAGAAGGCGCCTGAGCTCCAGGAAAAGCTGGTCCAGGTCAATCGTGTTGCCAAGGTGGTCAAGGGCGGTCGTATCTTCGCTTTTACCGCACTGACAGTCGTTGGTGATGGCAAAGGTCGCGTTGGTTTCGGTCGTGGCAAGGCGCGTGAAGTGCCGGTTGCGATCCAGAAAGCGATGGAAGCTGCACGCAAGAATATGGTTGAGGTTCCGCTGGACGGAACAACTCTGCAATACGCCGTAAAGGCTCAGCATGGCGGCTCCAAGGTCTACATGCAGCCTGCGTCTGAAGGTACCGGCATCATCGCCGGCGGCGCGATGCGCGCCGTACTGGAAGTTGCCGGTGTGCAGAACGTACTGTCCAAGTGTTACGGGTCCACCAACCCGGTGAACGTGGTACGTTCCACCATCAAGGGTCTCCAGGCTACTCAAGCGCCTGAAGATATTGCAGCCAAGCGCGGTAAATCCGTGGAAGAGATTCTGGGTTGAAGTCATGGCGAACGCAAAAACGATTAAAGTAACTCTGACCCGCAGCCCTATCGGCTGTCAGCCCAAGCACAAGTTGTGTGTAAAGGGCTTGGGTCTTCGCAAAATCGGTCACACCGTGGAAGTGGAAGATACACCTTCTGTCCGCGGCATGATCAACCGGGTTAACTACCTGGTTCGGGTAGAGGAGAACTAGGATGCGTCTGAACGAACTTAGTCCGGAACCTGGTTCACGTC
Source organism: Marinobacter halotolerans (assembly GCF_008795985.1). Taxonomy (NCBI): domain Bacteria; kingdom Pseudomonadati; phylum Pseudomonadota; class Gammaproteobacteria; order Pseudomonadales; family Marinobacteraceae; genus Marinobacter; species Marinobacter halotolerans. The sequence goes on from NZ_VMHP01000003.1 coordinate 29,832, forward strand.
CCGATGCCAAGCGCGTCGGTCGTGGTATCGGTAGCGGTCTCGGCAAGACCGGCGGTCGTGGCCACAAGGGTCTGAAAGCCCGTTCAGGGGGCAGTGTTGCACCCGGTTTTGAGGGTGGTCAGCAGCCTTTGGCCCGTCGTCTGCCGAAGTTCGGTTTCACATCGCGCCAGCAGCGCTATGTTGCCGAAATTCGTCTGAACGAACTGGCAAAGGTCGAAGGCGACGTCGCAGACCTGGATGCTCTTAAAAAGGCAGACATTGTTCGTGAAGAGATTCGCGAAGCAAAGGTTATCCTGTCCGGCGAGTTGAGCCGTGCGGTGACCGTCAAAGGTCTTAAAGTGACCAAAGGCGCACGCGAGGCTATTACTGCCGCGGGCGGAAAAGTCGAAGACTAAGGCGAGTCGAGGACTAAATGGCCAAGACAGCATCATTGCCTCCTGGCGGGGGAAAAGGACTATCAGAGCTGAAATCCCGGCTCTGGTTTGTCTTCCTGGCACTGTTGGTGTACCGGATCGGTGCCCATATTCCGGTGCCGGGTATCAATCCTGACCGCCTGGCAGCATTGTTTGAGCAGAACCAGGGCACAATCCTGAGCATGTTCAACATGTTTTCCGGTGGTGCGCTTGAGCGCATGAGTATCTTCGCGCTGGGCATCATGCCTTATATCTCTGCCTCTATTATCATGCAGCTCATGACGGCGGTCAGCCCGACGCTTGAGCAGCTGAAGAAAGAGGGAGAGGCAGGTCGCAGAAAGATCAGCCAGTACACTCGCTACGGCACGGTGATTCTGGCTCTGGTTCAGGGTGCGGGTATTTCCGTAGGGCTGGCGTCTCAGGGCGTCACCTTCAACGACAGCTTCAGCTTTCACTTTGTGGCGGTCGTGTCCTTTGTCAGCGGCGCTGTATTCATGATGTGGCTGGGTGAGCAGATCACAGAGAGAGGTGTCGGTAACGGCATTTCCCTGCTGATCTTTGCCGGTATCGTTGCGGGCCTCCCGGGCGCGATTGGGCAGACTCTGACTCAGGCCAGAAATGGCGAAATGAGCCTGTTGATGGTTCTGGGCATCGCGATTCTGGCCGTTGCTGTTATCGGCTTCGTGGTCTTCATGGAGCGCGGTCAGCGTCGGCTGACGATCAACTATGCCAAACGGCAACAGGGTCGCAGGGTGTTCGCCCAGCAGTCCAGCCATCTTCCGCTGAAGGTTAATATGGCCGGTGTAATCCCGCCCATTTTTGCCTCTTCCATTCTGCTGTTTCCGGCATCGCTTGGGCAGTGGTTTGGCCAGGGAGAGGGCATGGGGTGGCTTAGTGATGTATCCCAGGCTCTGGCGCCCAGTCAGCCCCTGTACATCATTCTGTTCGCCGCAGCCGTTGTGTTCTTCTGCTTCTTCTATACGGCGTTGATGTATAACCCGAAGGAAGTTGCCGATAATCTCAAGCGCTCAGGCGCCTTTATTCCGGGCATCCGTCCGGGCGATCAGACCGCCAAGTATATTGACGGTGTGCTGACTCGCCTGACTCTGTTCGGTGCAATGTACATCGCAGCAGTGTCCCTGTTTCCACAGTTTCTGATGGTTGCAGGAAATGTGCCCTTCTATCTGGGCGGCACCTCACTGCTGATTGTTGTAGTCGTGGTGATGGATTTCATGGCGCAGGTTCAGTCGCACCTGATGTCTCATCAATATGATTCGTTGATGAAGAAATCCAATCTCAAGGGCTATGGTCGGAACGGTTAATCCGTTCCCCTTGAAAACTGGAGTCGACAATGAAAGTACGCGCTTCGGTAAAGAAAATTTGCCGTAACTGCAAAGTAATTCGTCGCAATGGCTCGGTAAGGGTCATCTGCTCGGAGCCTCGTCACAAGCAGCGTCAGGGTTAATCCTTACGGATTCAGCACTGACATTGTAGAGGGTACGAATAATGGCGCTTGACCTCGCATGGGGTCAGGCGCTATTATTTCGCGCCCTTTTATAGTGGCGGAAAATTCACACAGCAAAGCTTTGAACGCGGAGTAATTTGGATGGCACGTATAGCCGGTGTCAATATACCCGATCACAAACATGCTGTTGTTTCCCTGACTTACATTTTTGGAGTCGGCAAGACAGCAGCCCAGAAGCTTTGCGATGCAACCGGTGTAAAGCCGGACGTCAAGGTCAAAGACCTGTCCGACGAGCAGCTTGAATCACTTCGTACTGAAGTGGGCAAACTGGCCGTTGAAGGCGATCTGCGTCGTGAAGTTCAGATGAACATTAAGCGTTTGAAGGATCTCGGTTGCCACCGTGGTCTGCGCCACCGTCATGGGCTTCCAGTCCGTGGCCAGCGCACAAAGACCAACGCACGCACCCGTAAAGGTCCTCGCAAACCTATTCGTAAGTAACAGGTAGGCAAACATGGCAAAGCCAGGTACACGTACCCGTAAAAAGGTGAAAAAGACGGTTGTTGATGGCGTCGCGCACATTCACGCGTCCTTCAACAACACTATCGTGACCATTTCTGACCGTCAGGGCAACGTACTGTCCTGGGCCACCTCTGGTGGTTCTGGTTTCCGTGGGTCACGCAAGAGTACACCTTTTGCTGCGCAGGTAGCAGCTGAAAGAGCCGGTAATGCGGCTGCTGAATACGGCCTTAAAAACCTGGACGTAGAGGTTAAAGGTCCGGGGCCCGGACGTGAATCCGCTGTACGCGCGCTTAACGGCTGCGGGTACAAGATCACCAACATCACTGATGTGACGCCGATTCCCCATAACGGTTGTCGTCCGCCCAAAAAGCGCCGCGTCTAACACAGGAGACAGTGAATTATGGCTCGTTACATAGGCCCGAAGTGCAAGCTGTCTCGTCGTGAAGGGACAGATCTTTTTCTGAAGAGCGGTGTTCGCGCGCTCGATACGAAGTGCAACATCGAGACTCCGCCGGGTATGCACGGCGCGCGTCGCGGTCGTCTGTCCGAATATGGCGTACAGCTTCGTGAAAAACAGAAAGTCCGTCGTATCTACGGCGTTCTGGAAAAGCAATTCCGCAACTATTACAAAGAAGCCGCCCGAGGCAAGGGTGCAACCGGTGAAAACCTGTTGCAGCTGCTCGAGGGTCGTCTTGATAACGTTGTGTACCGCATGGGTTTTGGTTCTACCCGTGCTGAATGCCGTCAGCTCGTTTCGCACAAGGCGATTCTGGTTAACGATAAGCTGGTGAACATTCCGTCTTATCAGGTTAAGCCAGGTGACGTCGTGAGCGTGCGTGAGAAGGCAAAAAACCAGCTTCGCGTTAAAGGCGCGCTGGATCTGTCTTCCAGCCGTGCACCGGTGAGCTGGGTAGAGGTCGACGCCAGCAAGATGTCCGGCGTTTACAGTTCCGTACCAGAGCGTACTGAACTGCCGGCCGACATCAACGAGAACCTCATCGTCGAGCTTTACTCCAAGTAAAGCCGAGTTAGCAACGATAGCAATAGGGGCGTCTATGCAGCGTTCAGTACATGAGTTATTGACACCTCGTACCATTGACGTGAAAGAGTCCAGCGCGATGCGCGCCAAGGTCACGCTGGAGCCTCTGGAAAGAGGCTTTGGCCATACCCTGGGCAGTGCCCTGCGCCGTATTCTTTTGTCCTCAATGCCGGGTTGCGCGATCACCGAAGCACAGATTGACGGTGTTCTGCACGAGTACAGCGCGATCGAGGGTGTCCAGGAGGACGTCATCGAGATTCTTCTGAATCTCAAAGGCGTCGCTGTAAAAATGGGCAGCCGGGACGATGCTGAGGTTACCCTGAGCAAGAAGGGTCCGGGCGTTGTGACCGCTGGCGACATCACGCTTGATCACGATGTGGAGATTACCAACCCGGATCACGTGATTTGTCACCTCAGTGCCAAAGGCGAAATCAACATGCGTCTGAAGGTCTCTCGTGGTCGGGGCTATGAGCCTGCGGATCAGCGCGGTCTTGATGAGGACGAAACCCGTGCCATTGGACGTCTGCAACTGGACGCAACCTTCAGTCCTGTTCGCCGTGTCGCTTATGCAGTAGAAAGCGCCCGTGTCGAGCAGCGCACTGACCTGGACAAGCTGGTTATTGATCTGGAGACCAATGGGACGATCGATCCGGAGGAAGCGATTCGCCGGGCGGCCACCATTCTCCAGCAGCAGCTGGCTGTATTTGTCGATTTCGATCACGAGAAAGAGCCAGAGCGCGTCGAGGAAGAGGAAGAAATTGATCCGATCCTGCTGCGTCCGGTTGATGATCTGGAATTGACAGTTCGTTCAGCGAACTGCTTGAAGGCTGAGAACATTTACTACATCGGCGATCTGATCCAGCGCACAGAAGTTGAGCTGCTGAAGACGCCTAACCTTGGTAAAAAGTCGCTGACCGAGATCAAGGACGTTCTGGCCTCTCGTGGCCTGTCCCTGGGTATGCGTCTTGATAACTGGCCGCCGGCTAGCCTCCGTGGCGACGACCGGGTACTGGGCGGTTAATCGCCGATTAGTTTAAGGTAAGGAATTAGAGCAATGCGTCATCGTAAGAGTGGTCGTAAGTTCAGCAGGACCAGTGCGCATCGTAAAGCCATGTTCCGTAACATGACTTCGTCACTGGTTGAACACGAGCTGATCAAAACTACTTTGCCCAAAGCGAAAGAGCTTCGTCGAGTGGCAGAGCCTTTGATCACGCTGTCAAAGAATGATTCGGTCGCGAACCGTCGTCTGGCGTTTTCACGCCTGCGTGACGATGCAGCCGTTGCCAAGCTTTTCAATGAGCTTGGCCCGCGGTTCAGCGAGCGTCCGGGTGGATATCTCCGTATCCTCAAGTGTGGCTTCCGTGCAGGCGACAATGCCCCAATGGCATACGTCGAAGTAATCGGTCGTCCGCTGGATGTGGAAGTAGAAGAAGTCGAGGAAGGCGAAGAGTAAGCTCTAGCTGGAATCATAAAAAACCGGAGGTCTCGACCTCCGGTTTTTTTATGTCTGATTGTTATTTTTCAAGCAGGGGTTTCAGGTAGTGGCCCGTATGTGAGTCTACATTCTGGGCGACTTCTTCCGGTGTACCTTCTGCGATAATCCGTCCGCCACCGGAGCCACCCTCCGGTCCCAGGTCGACAATCCAGTCTGCGGTCTTGATCACGTCCAGGTTGTGCTCGATAACCACAACGGTGTTGCCGTGTTCGCGCAGCCGCTGCAATACATTCAGTAGCTGCTGGATGTCATAGAAGTGCAGGCCGGTGGTTGGCTCGTCCAGAATATAGAGGGTTTTACCCGTATCCCGCTTTGAAAGCTCCTTGGCCAGTTTCACCCGCTGGGCCTCGCCACCGGACAGGGTGACAGCGCTCTGGCCCAGCCGGATGTAGGACAGCCCTACGTCCATCAGCGTCTGTAATTTTCTCGCCAGAAAGGGGACCGGGTCGAAAAACTCTCGCGCCTCTTCCACGGTCATTTCCAGGACTTCGTGGATGTTCTTGCCTTTGTAGCGGACTTCCAGGGTTTCCCGGTTGTAGCGTCTGGCTTTGCAGACATCGCAGGGCACATAGACGTCGGGCAGGAAGTGCATCTCCACCTTGATCACACCGTCGCCCTGGCAGGCTTCGCAGCGTCCGCCCTTGACGTTGAAGGAGAAGCGCCCGGGCTTGTAGCCCCTTGAACGCGCCTCCTGGGTGCCGGCAAACAGCTCGCGGATGGGGGTGAACAGCCCGGTGTAGGTGGCGGGGTTGGATCTGGGAGTTCGCCCAATCGGGCTTTGATCAATGTCGATCACCTTATCCAGGTTATCCAGTCCCTTCAGAGTCTGGTAGGGGGCATGGCTCAGGCTGGTCGCCTTGTTGAGCTTTGCAGCGCACACCGGGTAGAGGGTGGCGTTGATCAAAGTCGATTTGCCAGAACCGGAAACACCCGTCACGCAGGTCATCACCCCTAAAGGCAGGGTCAATGATACGTTCTGCAGATTGTTCCCCGTGGCGCCGGTCAGTACCAGCTGCTTGCCATTGCCTTTCTCCCGTTTCGCCGGGATGGCAATCTCCTTGGTGCCACAAAGGTATTGTCCGGTCAGGGAGTTTTCGTTGGCAATGATCTGTTCCGGCGTTCCCTGGGCGATGATGTGACCGCCATGAACGCCGGCGCCGGGGCCGATATCAATCACGTGGTCGGCGGCGCGTATGGCATCTTCGTCGTGTTCCACCACAATCACGGTATTGCCCAGGTCCCGCAGGTGGGTGAGGGTCGCCAGCAGTCGGTCATTGTCGCGCTGGTGGAGGCCGATGGAGGGTTCGTCAAGAATGTACATGACGCCTACCAGGCCGGCACCGATCTGACTGGCCAGACGTATACGCTGGGCCTCACCGCCCGACAGGGTGTCGGCACTGCGTTCCAGGGTGAGGTATTCAAGGCCGACGTTAACCAGAAACTGCAGGCGCTGGCGAACTTCCTTGAGGATTTTCTCGGCGATTTCGCCTTTTCTGCCTGGGAGTGCCAGGGTCTGGAAGTAGTCGTGGGCTTCACCCACCGGCAGGTGAGTGAGATCAGAAATATTGTTCTGCTCAATGAAAACGTGCCTCGCACTCTGGCGCAGCCGCGAGCCCCCGCAGGTTTTGCACCACTGCTGGCTAAGGTGACGGGCCAGCTCTTCCCGCATGCTTTGGGAATCGGTCTCCCGATACCGGCGTTCCAGATTCGGCAATATGCCTTCGAACGGATGGGCCTTTTCCATGATGTGGCCGCGGGAATTGACGTAGCGGAACGGTACGTCCTCATCGGTGCCATACAGCAAGGTTTCCCGGAAACCTTCCGGCAGGTCCACCCAGGGGGTATCCATGTCGATACCGAAATGCTCGGCCACGCTGGCCAGCATTTGGAAGTAATAGACCGCACGACGGTCCCAGCCCTTGATTGCACCTTCCGCCAGGGTCGCTTCCGGGTGCTGTACGATCTTCTCCGGGTCGAAAAACTGCTTAACGCCCAGGCCGTCGCAGGTGGGGCAGGCGCCAGCGGGGTTGTTGAAGGAAAACAGTTTGGGTTCAAGTTCACTGAGCGCATAACCGCACTGGGTGCAGGCATAACGGGCAGAAAACGTCTGCTCCTCGCCATCGCCTTTTTTCCCATCCACTTCCATGGGTGCGACCAGCGCGATGCCGTCTGCCAGTCCCAGAGAGGTTTCAAAGCTCTCCGCCAGACGCTGCTCCAGGCCGGCTTTTACCTTGAAGCGGTCGACCACAACGTCAATCTGGTGTTTGCGTTTCTTGTCCAGGGCGGGAACGTCGTCGATATCGTAGACGATGCCGTCCACCCTCAGCCGAATGAAACCCTGGCTTTTCATGGAATCAATGACCTGCTGGTGTTCGCCCTTACGGTCACGGATAACCGGCGCCAGAATCATCAGCTTGCTGCCTTCCTCCATCGCCAGGACCTGGTCAACCATCTGGCTTACGGTTTGCGCTTCCAGTGGCTGGCCGTGATCGGGGCACCTGGGCTCGCCGGCCCTGGCGAACAGAAGCCGTAAATAGTCGTAAATCTCGGTGATGGTGCCGACAGTCGAGCGGGGGTTGTGGGAGGTGCTCTTCTGCTCGATGGAAATCGCTGGCGACAGCCCTTCGATATGGTCCACATCGGGCTTTTCCATCATCGACAGGAATTGCCTTGCGTAGGTCGATAGGGACTCGACATAACGCCGCTGGCCTTCCGCATAAAGAGTATCAAACGCCAGGGAGGACTTTCCGGAGCCGGACAGCCCGGTGATAACGATCAGCTTGTCCCTCGGCATATCCAGGTCAATGTTCTTCAGGTTGTGGGTTCGTGCCCCTCTGATCTGGATATGATCCATAACTCTCCTCGGTCAAGAAAAACGATAAGTATACCGTGTTTGGTGGCCCCGCTGCTAAGGCAAGACCACGATTCCGCAGCAGGTGGAACTGCCCCGAATGCGGTGCTTCTGATACAATACGCGGCCTGATGACGCACGACCCAATCCTGAAACACCCTGAAGAAGGCAAGCCATGAATTCTCTTGAAAGGCGCTCTGTAGCAGCACTGGCATCGGTTTACGCCATGCGCATGCTTGGGCTTTTCATGGTGATGCCAGTGTTTGTGTTGCTCGGCGATGAGCTTGAGGGCGCCACGCCCGCCCTGATCGGCCTGGCCATTGGTATCTATGGTTTGGGGCAGGCGGTCCTGCAGATCCCCTTTGGCATGCTATCTGACCGGTTCGGTCGCAAAAAAATGATCTACATTGGCCTCGCGCTTTTCGCGATGGGCAGCTTGCTGGCCGCATCCGCTGACTCGATATACGTTGTAATCGCCGGTCGGATTCTTCAGGGGGCCGGCGCAATTGCCAGTGTGCTGATGGCGCTGCTCAGTGATCTGACTCGGGAAGAGGAACGCACCAAGGCCATGGCGATGGTGGGCGTCTCGATCGGTGTGTCTTTCTCGCTGTCGCTGGTTCTGGGCCCGCTGCTTGGGTCGGTCTTTGGTCTTGCCGGGATTTTCTATGTCACCGCCGGACTGGCCCTGATTGCCATGCTCATTGTGTCGCGACTGGTGCCAACGCCCCATCAGCACACTACCAGTGCCGACACCCGGCCCGCACGGGAAATGCTCGCCGGGGTTTTGGCTGATCCGCGCCTGTTGCGACTGGATTTCGGCATCTTCGCCCTGCATCTGGTATTGACCGCAGTCTTCCTGATATTCCCCACCCTGTTGCAGGAGCAGTTCGGTTTACCCTCATCCTCCCACTGGTGGTTTTACCTTACGGTCATGGTGACTTCCTTCTTCGCCATGGTTCCGTTCATCATCATTGGTGAGAAAAAACGTCTCATGAAGCCCGTTCTGTGCGGCGCGATTGTCATGCTGACGCTTGCCACAGCGGCGATCGGTTATCTTTCCCAGACGCTGCTCGTGGCCTGGTTTGTGCTGTTCTTCTTTTTCATGGCCTTCAACCTGCTTGAAGCGAGCCTGCCGTCCCTGGTCAGCAAGGAATCGCCGGCGGCCGCGAAGGGCACGGCTATGGGCGTCTACTCAACCTCCCAGTTTATGGGTGCATTTCTGGGTGGTGCCCTGGGCGGTGTTCTACTGGAGCAGGCAGGTTTGCAGGGTGTAATCTGGCTGATGGTTGGCGTTCTTTTGTCGTGGCTACTGGCCGCACTCACCATGTCGGCCCCGGGTCACACGGCCAGTTTCGTGGTACAGTTGCGGCACCAGGCGCCGGCCCGGTTCGACGACATTGATGAAAGCCTTCGGCGGCTGCCGGGCGTGCAGGATGTTGTTATTCTGGAAGAGGCCGACACGGCCTATCTGAAGGTGGACCGTCGCCAGTTTGATGCAATGCGGCTTACAGACTTTCCGTTTGTCCGGCCGCTAAACGAAACGTGAACACAGGTAGCCCGAAGGGATATCGGGTCAACCGCTGACGCAAAATCAGGAGCGAACCATGGCACGAGGCGTAAACAAGGTTATTCTGATCGGCAATCTGGGGCAGGACCCTGAAACCCGCTATACCCCGAACGGTAATGCGGTGGTAAACCTGAACCTGGCGACCGATGAAAGCTATAAGGACCGCCAGACCGGTCAACTGGTGCCCAAGACCGAGTGGCACCGCATTGTCATGTTCGGCAAGATCGCCGAAGTGGCAGGGCAGTACCTGAAAAAAGGTTCCAAGGTCTATATCGAGGGCAAGCTTCAGACCCGCAAGTGGCAGGGTCAGGACGGTCAGGACCGTTACACCACTGAGGTGGTGGTGGATATCAACGGCCAGATGCAGATGCTCGACAGCCGTGGCGGCGAAGGCGGCGGTGCCAGTCAGGGCGCGCCTGCAGGACGCCCGCAACAGTCAAATCAGGCGCCGGCCCAGAACCAGCAGCCGCAACAACAGCCTTCCCAGGGCAGCATGCCCGAGCCCATTGATGATTTTGATGACGACATCCCCTTCTGACGCATTAATGGCCACAAAAAGCTCCGAATAATCGGAGCTTTCTTTGTTACCGACTTGCAAAACGTAGGTTAAATTTACAGAAAAACATGGAATTACAGTGAATAGTTCAACTATTATTCAGCTGTATCCACAATTGCTCATAGTTTGAGCGCTGAGGCTGGCCAGTGTTCCGAGGCTTAATAACAAGAATAACCGGTCGTTCTGATCGTCGAAAGCGGGTGTATCTTGAAGTCCGCCCGGACGGTATTGCGTGGGCGACGAGCGCCGATGATACCGGTTTTATTGAGTGCTCTCCGGCCAGGCGTGAGCAGGAACTCAGTGCTGTGGTCGCTCAGCACGGCTGGTCTGGAGCGCGAACCATACTGGTCCTGCCCCTGGACCAATATCAGGTCTTCCAGCTAGAGCGGCCCGAAGGTGTTGACGAATCCGAGTTGGGGGACGCCCTCAAGTGGAAGCTGAAGGATTTTCTTGATTTCAGTCCTTCCGACGCCGTATCCGATGTATTCCCATTCCCTGAAGATGCCTCCCGTGGTCGTGGTGACCTGGTCAACGTGGTGGCAGCCCGCAAATCCCTGGTGCTCGAACTGATCGAGCTGGTTGATGCCTGCGGCCTTGAGCTTGTCCAGATTGATATCGCGGAACTGGCCTTGAGCCACCTTGTAGAGAAGCTGGACCAGAACCGGCGCGGGGCAGCGTTGGTGCACATGCGCGGTCGCTACGGTCAGATGGTGGTGGGTAAGGGCAACATGCTCTACCTCTCGCGTCGGCTCGATGTGTCGGTTGATGATCTCCACGATGCCTCTCAACAGGAGAATGCGGTTCAGTCGCTTGCGTTGGAGATGCAGCGGTCCCTGGATTATTACGAGAGCCAACTTGGGCAGGTCCCGCCCGCTCGAATCCGTTTTGTTACACGGGATACCGCTCTGCCTCTTTCCTCCATGCTCGGCTCCTATCTTGCCAGCGGTGTGGAAGCATTGGAGTGGTCGGACCTGGGCCTGGAACGTGACATTGACAGCCGCTGTCTGACCGCCTGGAGTGCCGGACTTTCTGCGCCTGAAAGTCCGGACGTGCCCCAGCGAATCAATCTCTATACCGAAGAGCTGCGCCCGAGTAAGGAAAAACTTCAGGCAGGCACGGCCGCGATCCTTGCAGGGCTGGCTCTGGTTGTCATTGCTGTCGCTGCAGGGGTCGTGCGATACCAGCATGAGCAGCTCGGCGAGCAGGTAGCTTCCCGGGAGCAACAGGTTGAAAGCCTGCAGCAGTCGGTGGACCAGTTGACCCGGCAGGCAGAATCCCGGCAGCCGGACCCGCAGGTTGAAGCAGCATTGGCCAGGGTTAGCGAGACTCTTATCCGGCGGCAGCGTCTGCTGACCCAGGTTGAAAGCCTCATGTCCACGGCAACGGCAGGCTTTGCCGCGCCTCTGGAAGCCCTGGCGCAACAGGTGCCGGATGGTCTCTGGCTGACGGACATTCGATTGAACGCCCAGAGTGGCAACGTCGGGCTCAAAGGTCGAGCTCAGGCCGGTCGGTTGGTGCCGGCTTATCTCGAAGCACTTGGCAAAGAACCCGCCTTTCAGGGGAAGACCTTCGGGGCGTTCCGACTGGAGCGAAGTGAACAGGGCAACTGGATTGATTTCCGCGTCGCCACTGATCAGAGCGACGGAGGTAAACCGTGAGCCAGGGCCTGAAGCAGACATGGCAGAAAGGTGCCGACTGGTTTAACGAAAGACCCATTCGTGAGCGTGTACTTATTACCGCCACCTGTCTGGTGCTGTTGCTGGTTGTGGGTTGGGAGCTTGCCGTTACCCCCGTCGTTGCGACGAATGATGCTCTGGACTCGCGTTTGAAATCCCTGTCACAACAACAGCAGGCTCTGCTGGAACAGCAGCAAACCCTGACCGCCCGGCTGTCGTCTGATCCGTCACTGGAGCTGCGGCAGCGCCTGGAGGCCCGTCGGGCGAGGCTGGAAAGGCTGGATGCCGAACTGGCGGAAACCACCGGCCGACTGATTGCTCCGCGAGCCATGGTTACGCTGCTGCGGGATATCCTTGTGGCCCAGGACGAGCTGGAACTGGTGGGGGTGGAGCTGCTGGCGCCCACACCGATTTTTGATGAGCAGACCGGCAAGCCGGAGGACGCTGCTGCCGAGCCCGAAGCGACCAGCGGGCCACTGCTGTATGCCCATGATGTGGAAATCGTTGTGCGCGGAAGTTATCTCGACGTGCTGGATTACATCGAAACACTGGAAACCATGGACGACCGGCTGGGGTGGGTCTCGCTGAACTATCAGATGAAGGAATACCCCCGCAATGAAATCCGCATCCGTGTGCGCACACTGAGCCTCGACCGAGCCTGGCTGGGAGTCTGACATGGCATCTTTTCGCTTATCGCTGGCATGGATGCCCCTGGTAACTGCGCTTCTGCTGGTGTCGGCGCAGAGCCATGCTCTGCAGGATCCGACCCGGCCAAGCGGGTTTCGTTCAGCACCGGCTGAACCAACGCCTGCGCGCGCCTTTGATCTGGCCTCGATCATTATCGGCGCGGACAGAAAGGTGGCCGTCATCAACGGCAGACCCCGTCAGGAAGGGCAGACTTTTGAGGGTGTCCGCCTCAGGCGGATCTACCCGGATCGGGTGGAACTGATTGATCAGGGACGAGTACGCATTCTAAAGCTTGATACCCTTCCGCAAGTGCGGAGTTCGCAATGAAACAGAAACGAGCCCCTATGACACTGAACCAGACCTTCATCAGCCTGATCCTCGCTGGCGTTTTGGCGGGATGCAGCACCAATCCGCTACTGCGCTCCAGCCAGGCAACGTCCACGGATGCCGCCGACGCAATTGTCGATGAGTTGGCCCAGGCCGCTGAAGCAGAAAATGCGGAGCCGTCCAGCGGCAACAGGGGCGAGCCGGCCATGAACGAAGCCCTCAGTCAGGCGCTTTTGCCACCGCTGGCCAGCAGTGGCGGTGGTGAGGACCGGTTTGACGTCAATGCCAGCGGGCTGGCGGCGGCGCCCTTTTTTGAGGCCCTGGTTGAAGGTAGCCGCTACAACGTAGTGGTGTACCCGGGAGTGGACGCTCTCATCGATCTGCGTCTGAAAGAGGTCACGGTTCCGGAGGTCATGGATATCGCCGGTGATATCTACGGTCTGGATATCGAGCGCAACGGGCGCCTGTTCAAAGTGAAGTCGGGTGGCGCCCAGACGCGCATCTTTGCCATCGACTACCTGAGCTTCAAGCGTCGTGGCAGTTCCGAAACACGGGTCAGCTCGGGCCAGGTCAGCAGCTCCCGGAGCGGCTCCTCTGGTGAAGGTGTGGGCGGCTCCAGTCAGCAATCCGAGGCAACCAACCTGGTGGGCACACAGATCTCCACCGAGACCCAGTCCGATTTCTGGCAGGATATCCGGCAGGCGTTACAGATGATTGTGGGCACCAGCGATGGCAGCCAGGTCATCGTGAATTCCGATGCGGGGCTGGTCATGGTTCGCTCCGACAGCAGTGCCATGGCCATGGTCGATGAGTATCTGCGCCGCACCCAACTGATCATGCAGCGCCAGGTGGTGCTGGAAGCCAAGATTCTGGAAATTCAGCTCAATGAAGGCTATCAGCAGGGCATCAACTGGTCTGATATTCAGAGTGCTTCCAGTATCACTGCGTCTGACGGCCTGCCCCAGGATTTTACCGCCCAGGCCCTGGCTGGCCAGGCGATCCAGACCGCGGATATTGGCGGGCTGTTTTCCGCCAGTGTCCGGGCCGGTGACTTTACCGCCCTGATTGAGCTTCTGGGTGAGCAGGGTAACGTTCAGATACTGTCAAGCCCGAGAATCTCGACAGTGAACAACCAGAAGGCGGTAATCAAGGTTGGCACCGATGAGTTCTTCGTCACTGATATCGATTTTCAGGACGACCAGTCGATTAATGCCGCTTCTGACAGCACGTCCACCTCGGTGGAGCTGACGCCTTTCTTCTCCGGTATCTCCCTGGATGTGACGCCGCAGATCTCCGAGAACGGCACCATTATTCTCCATGTCCACCCCTCAGTCAGTGAAGTGAACGATCAGGAAAAACTGATCACCGTGGGCAACCAGGATGTCACTCTGCCCCTGGCCAGAAGTACCGTCCGCGAAACCGACAGCGTGATCCGGGCCGAGAGCGGCCAGATCGTGGTGATCGGTGGCCTGATCCAGAACAGCAGTGAGGACAGGAATTCGGCCGTTCCTTTCTTCAGTGAAATACCGGTCGTGGGTGAACTGTTCAAGCAGCGCCGCTTCGAATCCACCAAGAGCGAGCTGGTGATCCTGTTGCGCCCGGTTGTGGCCGGCGCTGAGGAAATGAGAGGCGATGTCGCCGCAAGCCGGGAGCGCATGAGCGTGCTTCGTGAGGTGCTGGAATCGGCGGAATCCACCATGCCCCAGGCTGCGGAGCCCAATCGCTAGCATGTACGAATCCCATTTCGGACTGCAGGAAGCACCGTTCGCATTGACGCCCAATACTCGCTACTTCCTGCGGGCGCGTAGCCATAATGACGCCCTGGAACTGCTGCTGGTGGCGCTGCGTGAGCGCGAGGGCTTTATTAAGATCACCGGCGAGGTGGGCACCGGCAAAACCCTGCTGTGCCGGTTGCTGCTCAATGAACTGGAGCAGGAAGCCTACACCGCCTATATACCCAACCCGCACCTGACGCCGGAAACTCTCTACGCCGCCGTGGCGGAAGAGCTGGGCGTGGACGTGAATACCTGCGCCAACACCCATCAGATCCTGAAGGCGCTGAACGAACGGCTGATCAGCCTCGCCATGGAACAGCGCCCGGTGGTGCTGGTGATTGATGAGGCCCAGGCCATGCCGGAAGAAACCATCGAAGCGCTGCGACTGCTCACCAACCTTGAAACCGAGAGCATCCGCCTTTTGCAGGTGGTGCTTTTCGGGCAGCCGGAACTGGATGAACTGTTGAAGCGTGACAGCCTTCGCCAGCTCAAACAGCGGATTACCTTTCAATACCACCTGGCACCATTGGACAAGGTGCTGGTTGCCCAGTATCTGCGACACCGGCTTGCCCAGGCCGGTTACAACGGTGGGGACTTGTTTTCGTCATCTGCCCTGAAGCTGATCACCCGATCGTCCGGAGGCATTCCCCGGCTGGTGAACATTATTGCTCACAAAGCCCTGCTGGCGGCCTGGGGCAAGGGCGACCGTCAGGTCGACCGTGCCCACGTGATGCTGGCCATCCGCGACACCGACAGCGCCAGGATGCCTGGCCTGTTTGCGAGGTGGATATGAGCCTGCTCAACAATGCACTGCGTGAAGCCGAACAGCGTCAGAGCCGCCCGGAAGTCGCGGGCGCCTATACCGGCGCTGTTCAGCAGAATCGTGAAGGACCGCCGCGCCTGATTTTTCTGTTGGTCCTGGTGATCCTTGTACTGGCCGGTCTCGGCGTTTACTGGTTTGGTATGACCGAGCCTGCGATACCGGAAAACCCCGCTGTTGTTGCTCAGCCTGACCCTGAACAGGGCCAGGTTGAGCGGACTGCAGTGGAAAAACCAGAGGAAGACGGGGCGGTGGCGCAGCAATCTGAAGCGGTGACCGAGCCTGAACCGGAACGTTCGCTTGAACCGGAGCCGGTCCCTCCGGAAACACCCGGCCAGGACGTTATTGTTGAGAGGGCGACACCGAAGCCCGAGGTAGCGCAGCAGCCTTTAGTCAGAGCGGCACCGCCTGAGCCGGAACCAGAACCAGAACCTGAAACGATCCAGGCAGAAACATCAGCTGCGAAAGCCCCTGAAATGAAGGCTTCAGAGGAGCCAGCGGCGTCCGACCCGCCGTCAGTGGTGAAAACAATCCCACAGACTCCGGAAGCGATTGACCGCAGAACGGCCCGGGAACTTGAAACGCTGCTGGCGAATGGGCAGATGACCCAGGCAGAACGCCGCCTGGCGGCACTGACGCAGACTCAAATGGCTCCGCTCAGCCGGTTTGTATTGGCCCGATCCTTACTGGTGGATGGCGATGTCGATCGAGCCCTGGACTGGCTTCCCCGGGACGCCGCGGCAGCGGATGCGAATCTGCGCATGCTACGGGCCAGAGCGCTTCATGCCAGTGGCGAGCTTGATGCAGCGGTGGCGACCCTGGAATCGAACGTGCCGGCCGTCGCCGAGCTGCCAGCCTATCGGGTGACCCTGGCAACGCTTCTGCAGCAGCAGGGGCAGGGCCAGGAGGCCGCCGCCCAGTGGGCGGAACTGATCGCCTGGGATGACAGTCGCGCGCCCTGGTGGGTGGGGCTTGCCATTGCCCTTGAGGATCAGGGAGAAGTCCGTGGTGCCGCCCGGGCCTACCGGCAGGCAGCTGAATTGCCGGGGCTGCCGCCGTCGCTGGCGGATTACGTCCAGCGCCGGCTAGCGTCACTGAGGGCAGGATAATCCATGGCTGAAGCAAAGAAAAAGATCCGTATCGGCGACCTGTTGGTTCAGAACGAGGTTATCACCGAGCAACAGCTGATGACCGCTCTGAAAGAGCAGAAAAATACCGGTCGCAAGCTGGGGCGCACGCTGATTGATCTGGGGTACGTGGAAGAGGACAACCTTCTCAATATCCTATCGAGTCAGCTGGATGTGCCTTTCGTTCAGCTTCGCCACTACCAGTTCAGCAACGAGCTGGTGAAGAAGCTACCGGAAGCCCTGGCCCGCCGTTTCCGCAGTATTGTACTGGCGGAGCAGCGCGGGGAGCTGCTGGTGGGCATGGCCGACCCGCTTGATATTTTTGCCTACGATGAGCTGGTTCGTGTATTGAAGCAGCCCATCAAACAGGCGGTGGTGCGCGAAAGCGAACTGCTCAGCACACTGGATCTGGTCTACCGACGCACGGATGAGATTGCGTCCCTGGCGGAAGAGCTGGAAGACGAACTGGGGGATGACGCCTTCGACCTGGCGGACCTGTCTGCCGAATCAGAAAGCGCGGAAGCACCTGTTGTTAAACTGCTTCAGACTCTGTTTGAGGACGCTGTTCAGGCCCGCAGTTCGGATATTCACATCGAACCGGACGAGACTGTGGTGCGGATTCGACAGCGTGTAGATGGCGTGCTGCAGGAGCAGGTGATGAAGGAGAAACGGGTCAATTCCGCCCTGGTCCTGCGCCTGAAACTGATGGCCGGGCTGAACATTTCCGAAAAACGGATTCCCCAGGACGGGCGCTTCAACGTGCGCGTGAAGGGCCGCAGTATCGACGTGCGGGTGTCCACCATGCCGGTGCAGTATGGCGAATCCGTGGTTATGCGTCTGCTGGACCAGAGTCAGGGCATGCTGAACCTGGAAAGTACCGGCATGCCGCCGATGCTGCTAGAGCACTTCCGACGGATGATCAAAAAACCCCACGGCATGATTCTGGTTACCGGCCCCACCGGTAGCGGTAAAACTACCACGCTTTACGGGGCCTTGACGGAACTGAACCGCCCGGAGGTAAAGATCATTACCGCCGAGGACCCGGTGGAATACCGGCTACCGCGGATTACCCAGGTGCAGGTCAATCCCAAGATCGGACTTGAGTTCGCCACCGTGCTGCGGGCCGCTTTGCGGCAGGATCCGGACGTGATTCTGGTGGGCGAGATGCGGGACCACGAAACCGCCGAGATCGGGCTGCGGGCCGCCATGACAGGTCACCTTGTGCTTTCCACTCTGCACACCAATGACTCGATCAGTAGCGCCATGCGCCTGATCGACATGGGCGTGGAGCCTTTCCTGGTGGCCAGCTCGCTGCTGGGCGTGGTAGCACAGCGACTGGTGCGCAAGGTCTGCGATAACTGCGTCGAGGCCTACGAGCCCACGGATCAGGAAAAGGTGTGGCTGTCCGGTTTTAATCTGGACCCGCTGGATCTGGAAGCGGGCTTTGTGCACGGCAAAGGGTGCTACCAGTGCGGCAACAGCGGTTATCGCGGACGCCTTGGCGTCTACGAAATGCTGGAAATGAACGAATCCATGCTCGATGCCCTGCGTCGACAGGATATTGCCCTGTTCACCCGCGAAGCCCGCGAGAGCTCGCTTTACCGTCCTCTGGGCCTTTGCGCCATGGACTTTGCTCTGCAGGGCGTGACCACCCTTGAGGAAGTCTCCCGGGTAGCAGCGACATCAGAAGGCGAGGTATCCCTGGAAGACGTGCCTGAATTGCAGGATGCAATAGCCAGCGAGCATCCGGCCCCGGGGGGAGGTAACTGATGCAGTTTAGCTACCGTGGCAAAGACAGCCGGGGCTCGACCCAGCAAGGTGCTCTGGCCGCACCCAATGCGGACGCCGCCGCATCCGAACTGATGCGCCGTGGTATTACGCCCCTGTCCATCCGCGAGGTGCAGCAGACTGAGTCCTTGACGGACAAGCTGTCGGAACTGCCCCTGTTCCGGAAAAAGATTTCCCTGGATGAACTGATCGTTTTTTGTCGCCAGATGTATGCCCTGACCAAAGCTGGCATTCCGCTGATCCGCACCATGCGAGGCCTGGCGGATACCACCCGGTCGCCGGAACTGGGTCGGGTACTGGACGACGTTACTACCCGACTCGAAGGCGGCTCCACCATGGCAACGGCCATGCAGGCGCACCCGAAGGTTTTTCCGGACCTGTTTATCGCTATGATTCACGTTGGCGAGAACACCGGCCAGCTGGATGATGCTTTCAAGCGGTTATCGGAGATTCTCGAGCTGGAACGGGATACCAAGCGGCGCCTGAAGCAGGCCCTGCGCTATCCGACTTTTGTGGTTATTGCCCTTTTCGCTGCGCTTATGGTGGTGAATTTTCTGGTCATTCCCAAATTTGCCACCGTGTTCAACAAGCTGGGCGCCGACCTGCCGTTTCTGACCCAGGTGCTTGTGGGCACCTCCAATTTTCTGCTGGCTTACTGGTACTTTTTGCTGGCGGCCATTATCGCCGGCTCCATACTGGTGAAACAGTGGAAGGCGACCGAACAGGGCCGCCTGATATGGGATCGCTACAAACTGAAAATGCCCATCATCGGGCCGTTAATTGAGCTGATCACCCTCAGCCGTTTCGCCCGCAACTTTGCCAGCATGCTGGCGGCTGGTATGCCGGTGACCCACGCCCTCAGCGTGGTGGCAGATGCCACCGACAATGCATGGATATCGAAACATATCAAAGAGATGCGTTACGGTATCGAGAGGGGCGAAAGCCTGCTGCGAACCGCAAGACACAGCAATATGTTCACACCCCTGATCCTGCAGATGATTGCAGTGGGTGAAGAGACCGGTTCGGTCGACGATATGCTGGTTAACGTTGCGGATTTTTACGATGAAGACGTGGATTACGGCCTCAAACGACTGGCGGAATCCATAGAGCCAATACTGATTGTAGCCATGGGCATACTCGTTCTGATTCTGGCGCTGGGTGTGTTTCTGCCGATCTGGGATCTGGGGGCGGCCGCCATGGGGCGGGGATAAACCATGGCAGGGCAGCGTCTGAGGGACTCCGGAGGCCTGAAGAGTGCCCGCTGGTTCCGGAACCTGGTTGCCGTGATCCTGTTGTTTGTTTTGTTGTGGTTCCTGCTGGACGCGCTGGAGCGGGAACTGCAGAGAGCCGAAGAGCAGGCCGTCGCCCTGGTGCTTAGCCAATTGCGCTCGGCACTGGTGGTGAAGGGGGCTGAGGTCATGCTTGACCAGCATGCCAGCCTGGCAGAGCAAGAGGGCATCAACCCTTTTGAACTGATGACCCATCAATGGGCTAACTACGCCGGGCAGTGTGGCGGTGACAGGCCGGAGCCAGGGGTCTGGTGCTTCAGGGAAAGGACACAAAAAGAAACAGTAAAGCCGGGCAGGGGGTGGTTAATTTACAACCCAAAGCAGCCGATGAGCATTCAGAGTCGGCAAACTGAAGGTGATGAACCCCTGGCCTGGAAAGTGGAAACGCAATTTTCAGATCGCAATGGAAACGGACAGCGCGAAAAAAACGAACGACTTACCGGTCTAAGGATGGTGCCAGTGTCGTTGACTGAAAGGTCGGCGAATGCGTCAAGTGAGGCGCTACGTTGATGTTAAACACTAAGATGCCGGGGGAATAGTGACCATGAAACAGATGAACAGACAAGACCAACAACGGGGTTTCACCCTGATCGAGCTGGTGGTGGTTATTTCCATCCTGGCGATTCTGGCGGCGTTTGCGCTACCACGGTTTGCGCAGCTTTCGGAGCAGGCGCATCAGTCCACGATTCGGGCTACCGCTGGCGCATTGGCGGCCGGTGTGGCACTGACGAAAACCCAGTGGGTTTCCAATGGATTTACAGCCGCGACCACGGATGTTCAGGGTTTCGGTAACGACAATGTGGATGTGAGTGGCGACGGCTGGCCGACGGCGACCAACGATAACACGAGTCCCGACATGACGGTTGCTCGCTGTCAGCAGGTGTGGGCCGGTGTTCTGCAATCGAACGCCCCCACGATTGCAGGCGCAGATGCCGATTACACGGTTACCGTGCAGCCAGACGCGGACGGCGACCCCGGTGCTGACTGTGTGTTCACCTATGAGCTGGATGGCCAGGGCAGCACGATTACCTATGACGCCGACACTGGCGAAATTAACACAACGATTAACTGATCAAACTTAAAGCCAATTGGCGAACGAAGACGGAGTACTCTTATGAAAGCGATGACAGCTATTGCAGCAAGAAAAGAAAAAGGTTTCACCCTGATCGAACTGGTCATGGTGATTGTGATTCTGGGGATTCTGGCGGCGTTTGCGTTGCCGCGGTTTGCGGATTTTGGTGGTGATGCACGTTCTGCATCTAGAGATGGAATTGCCGGGGCCATCAGGTCCGCTAGCTCCATCGCTCACGCGAAGTGTCTTGCATCAAGCACATGCTCGAATTCAGCCGCTACATCAACAATAACACTGGAAGGTGTGACGGTAGATATGGTGTACGGTTATCCCGCATCTGTTGCGGACTCGGGTGTTGGAATCGCGGGTGCAGCTCAATTGGATGGAGTCGATTTTGATGCATCAGCTGATCCGGTCACTGTGACGATCGCATCTGACTGCACCGTAACCTACACTCAGGCGACCTCGGAGACGGTGCCACCTGCGATTGCTGGTGATGAAACTTGCAGTTAAAAAGTTTAGTTCTGTAGGTCGGATTAGCGCAGCGTAATCCGACAAATCTGATCACCGTGCCACCCAATGTCGGATTACGGCTTCGCCTAATCCGACCTACGTTTTTTGCGTTGTGACTAGGTGGCATGGGGAATCCGGGAGGGGGCATGGGAACAAAGATCGCCCCGAGGGCATCGGGGTTCACCCTGGTCGAGCTGGTGATGGTCATTATTCTGATCGGCGTGTTGTCGGCGGTTGGAATTGGACTATTTGCAGGTCGGTCTGCCTTTTCTCCCTTGCTGGCTACCCAGCAGCTATCCTCGGCCACGCTGCTTGCTCAGCAGGCAGCGCTGGCAGGGAATGCGTCTGACACATTGACCATCCGGCAGACGAGTGACGAGCTGCTATTTTCAGCGGCCTCTTCCCAATTCAGCCTTCAGCGCAGCGGCGCCACCATGGCCTTCAGCGTGGGTGGCAATTCGTTCACCAACGTTCCTTCTGGCGGCGTGACCATCGGATTTGATGATCTCGGGCGAGTCGCATCCCCGGCGGCGAGAACCAGCATCGATTTTCGCATCGCCGGCGATAGTACCTTCAACCTTTGCCTGAGCTCGCTTGGTGCGGTCTTTGAAGGGACCTGCCCATGACTGGCCGGCAAAGCATCACGCGCTTTCAACGCGGTGCCACCCTGGTGGAGCTGGTCATCACCATTGTGATCATCAGCGTGGCAATTGCCGGCGTGGTGGGCGCCTTTGCGCTGATTACCGGGCGAAGCGCCGACCCGCTGAACCAGACCCGGGCGGTGGCTCTGGCGCAAATCTACATGGACGAAATTCTCAGCCGGCGTTACGACGAGGACACCCCGGTTGGCGGCAATCCCCGGCAGCCGGGCTGCGACATCGATACCGAAGAAGCCGATCGTTCGGATTACGACGATGTGGATGACTACAATGCCATCAGCAATGCCACGCCAGAGAACGCCGAGGGTACGGCGTTGGGGGCGGACTATGGCAATTTCCGTGTGTCTGTGACGGTGCAGTGTGCCGGTGATGAGATCGGACTGGCGGCGGACGAGGCCAAGCGCGTTGACCTGACGATCACCGATCCCAGCGGTCAGGACTATGGTTTCTCAGCGTACAGGGCGAATTTCTGATGACCCGCCAGACTGGCTATACGCTGATTGAACTGATCATGGTGATCGTGCTGCTCAGCATTGTGGCGACGGTGTCGGTGCGGTTTGTCGGCCTCTCCACACAGGGGGCGCTGGATACCAGTACACGCCAATTGCGGGCCTTGCAGTCGGTGGTGATCAGCGAGCAGCTGACCCGGGAGCTGCGGGCGGCCTTCCCGCTATCGGTAAGAACCAATGGTTCCTGCATTGAGTGGCTACCGCTGGAAGCGGGCACCAATTATCTCAGGCGCACCCGGGGCCCGGATTTTGATGAAATCGAGATTGCCGCTTTCGCCCAGCCACCTGCGACCGGGAATACCCGGGCGGTGATCTACGGTTACGGCACCAGTACCGGTGACCTGTATACCGCATCGGATCCTGGCCCCGTGTCGTCGACAATTTCTGCCATTAATAACACGGCGTCACCGGCAACCATTACCCTGTCGTCCAGCCATCGGTTCAATACCAACTCCCCGTCGCGGCGCCTTTTTGTGGTGGGCGAGCCGGTAAGTGTTTGCCAGAGCGGGCGTTTCCTGTATCGGTACAGCGGTTACTCGCCGAGCGACACCCAGCCGGAGCCGCCCTCCGGAACACCGGAAGTGCTGGCAGCCAGCCTGACCGGCACCGTGGATTTCCGCGTAATGCCGGCAACCCTTCAGCGTGCAGCAGTTGTTCAGTTCACGTTTGAGCTGGAAAGCCCGGACGGCGAAGAAACCACCACCGTCAGCCAGGAGGTACAGATCCGCAATGTGCCCTGACAGATTCCGGAAACACCAGCGCGGTGCAGGCCTGCCCATCGCCATCTTCGTGATTACTGCGCTGGCGCTGATTGTTGCGGGTATGGCCCAGCAGCAACAAAGTACGGGGTTGGCCGTCAGTCAGCAGATCCTGTCCCAGCGGGCGTTTTATGCGGCGGAAAGCGGGGCTCAGGCCGGTGTCACGGAGGCGCTTTATGGCAGTGGCTGTGGTTCTGTCCCGAGTTCATTAAGTTTCGCGCAGGCTGGGCTGACTGGTTGTAGCGCCGGTCTTAGTTGTTCTGCAGTGCAGGCTGATATTAGCGGTAGTCCCGCACCCGAGACGATTTATACCCTAGTCAGTGCCGGTCAGTGCGGGTCTGGTAGTGAACAGGCAGAACGAACAATTGAGGTGCGCGTGAGATGAGCGTTGTCAAATGTTACCTGTCGGGCCTGGCGATCGTTTTCGCTATTCTTTTGTCACCACAGTCATTTGCGGCCCAGTGCTCCGATGTCTTCAGCGCTTCGAATGGTGTGAATGATAATCTACAGGCCTCCGGCAACACACTTGACCTGGCTGACGTTAGTTGGAGTAACGGTTCGTGGCCACCTACTGGCGACTCAGTGTCAGGGGGGGGAAAGTATGTCTCCGGGAATCCGGGCGCAGATTATCAACTTGTCCTCCAGTCAAGTGCACAGACGGTCATTTTCGTGAATGGTAGCCTGAC
The DNA here is from genome assembly GCF_008795985.1 of Marinobacter halotolerans. NCBI lineage: Bacteria > Pseudomonadati > Pseudomonadota > Gammaproteobacteria > Pseudomonadales > Marinobacteraceae > Marinobacter > Marinobacter halotolerans. The sequence goes on from NZ_VMHP01000003.1 coordinate 53,423, forward strand.
CATTGAAAGAGGGACTCGCCTAAATGCGGGTGGCTCCCCGAGTCAGTTGCTCATTGTGATCCGTGGAAGTCTTACGATTGATGGTGGCGGCAATAGCGCCCGCGACCGGGTGGTTATCAACGGTCTGCTCTATGCGGCGGGTTCCGCAACCATCGGAAGTAACGTTTATATTGAAGGTGCAGTCGCCGCCGCCGGCGCCGTTGTGACGGGCAATCGACCAATTGATTTTGAACCATCAGATGTCAATCCAGACTTGCTGGACGGGCTTTGTCAATCCGGCGCAGGGGCTGGCCCATTGCCTGTTTTCGACGACTTCGAAACCTACACCCCCGGCACAATAACTGGACTCAATGGCGGCACTGGCTGGGGCGACAGCTGGCAGGGAAGCAGTGGGCAGAGCATCGTTGATACCAGCGTTAATCCTCTTCTGTTTCAAGCAAGCAATGGTCTGAGTATTCGCTCGCTAACGACCCTTGAAATTGTCGGAAACAATAACCGGGTCGCCTCGCGCGCGTTGTCGGATGCTTTCTCGAGTGACCAGGTCTATCTCAGTATGCTGGTACGGTTCCAGGGCACGCCTGGCGACAATGATTTTCTGGGCTTCTGGGTTCAACGGCCAGGCTTCGGTGACTCGCCGCAGTTCGGGGTAAAAGTCAATGAGGGCGGCGGTGGCAACGCTGACTTCTTTGTTCGACTTGATACCAACGCCGCCTATTCAACGGATTTCCAGGCGGACCAGACCTACTTGCTGGTGGCCCGCTTTGATAAGAACAGCGGCGACTTCTTTGATCGGGGGCGTCTGTGGGTGAATCCCCAGTGTACCGATTCGCCACCGCCCACCCCTTCCGCGACCATTTTCCGCAACCCCAGTAACAAGGTCACAGAAATTACGGAGCTGGGCCTCCGTTCCGAGAACCTCGGTGGCGGGGAAAGCATACAGGTGGGCCAGGTGGCGGCTGGTGAGCGCTGGACGGACGTGGTCCAGTGTACCTGTTACCAGAATGGCCTCGAGGCCACTTTCTACAATAACTACCAGAGCAATCAGCCTTTCCCGGATTCCCCGGTTCTGACCCGTCTCGACCCCGGTGTGGATTTCGACTGGGGCAATGGTTCTCCGGACCCGGTGGTTGATGATAATGACTTTGCGGCTCAGTGGCAGGGGGCGATAGAGGTCCCTGAAACCGGCCTGTATGAGTTTCGCACGCGCACTGACGACGGCGTCCGTCTGTGGGTTGAGGATCTGACCTTTGGTGCCGCTATCATTGATGACTGGAACGACCAGTCAGCTGCCAATAACACCAGTGATGCTATCAGGCTCGAGGCCGGCCGTCGCTACGCTATCCGCATGCAGTTCTATGAGAATGGCGGTCAGGCGGTGGCGGAGTTGCAATGGAACAGACCGGGGGGAGGCGGCTTTGAAATCATCCCCGAGCAGAACCTTTTTGCCTGTCTGCCCGTGTCGGCACCGGTCCTGCAGTCTGCGTCGGCAGTGTGCGGTGCTTCCGATCTCTTGCGGGTAAGCTTTGACCAGTCATCGCGAACCCGCATGCTTGATAGCGCTTCCGTTGAAAACACCTCGTTCTACTCAATAGAAGCGGTTGGTTCAGGCGATAGCATCAGCGTGGCATCGGCCTCGCTGGAGTCGTCCGGTTACAGCGTTCTGCTGAACCTGTCGACGCCCCTTTCAAGCGAGGAAAGCTACCAGATCACTGTATCGGATATTCAGGATGTTGGCGGCGTTGTTATGTCGCCGAACCCGGCAACGGTTGAGTTTGAAGCGAGCAGCACCGGGCTGAGTACCTTTTACTGGAACAATCGCGATCTCAGTGGTCCGACTGTGGCCCAGGAGGTTTCCGCCACCATTGATGAAAATTACGGCAATGGCAGCCCAATCCCCGGCACAGTGAACAATGATCGGTTCTCTATCCGCTGGACCGGCTTCATTGTGCCCTCTGTAACCGGGGATTATCGCTTCAGGACACGAACTGACGACGGCGTGCGGCTCTGGGTCCAGGACCTGAGTAACCCCATCATCAACGAATGGGTCGATCAGTCACCCACCAACCATGAATCTGGCGTACTCACTCTTCAGCAGGGTCAGGCCTACGCTCTAAAGATGGAGATGTACGAAAACGGCGGTGGTGCGGTGGCGCAATTGTTCTGGGACACCCCGGAGTCGAGCGGTTTTGAGATCGTGCCGGCGTCAGCTCTGTTTAATTGCCCCGAGGCCGCTGATGCCCTGGATCATTTTCGTATTATCAGTGGTGGCAATGCCGTTACCTGCAGCCCAGCCCCAGTGACTATTCAAGCCAGCGATGCCAATGGTCAGCCGGTCACGGATTACACCGGCGCAGTGGATCTGACTACCTCCACGGGTTTTGGAGACTGGTCGTCTGGCACGGGTGCCGGTGGCGCGTTGGTTCGCGGGCCCGGAAACTCCGGCAGGGCAACCTACAGCTTCTCTGCGGCAGACAGCGGCGTGGCTACGCTCAACCTTCGACATACCCTTGCGGATACGGTTAACGTCAATGTCACTGAGGGCAGTATCGGCGAACTTGCCTCTTTTGATCCGAATATTGTCTTTGCGGAAACGGGATTCATTTTTCATCAGGCCGGTGATCTGACCAGCCGGATCCAGAACCTGGTCGCGGGCAAGGATTCTTCAATTGCTCCTGGCAGTCAGGACCTCCGGCTCACGGCCGTGCGAACCAATGACAATACAGGAGCCTGCGAGGCCTTTCTGACTGGCCCCCAGAGTGTTGAAGTGGGCTATGCCTGCGACAGTCCGGGCACCTGCGCACAGACGAACGCACTTCGGGTCAATGGGCAGACGGTGGCCTCCAACAACAGTGGCGGCACCGGCAATACCGGAATCGTGAGCCTTGATTTCGGTGACAGTTCGACTGGTTCTGCAGCGTTTCTGCTCAACTATGCCGATGCCGGTCGAATCTCCCTGTTCGCCCGCAAACCTCTTCTCGATGCGGACGGCAACCCCACTGGAGGAGAAATAGCGGGTAGCAGCAATGCGTTTGTGTCGGTGCCCGCCGGCTTCTGCATTGCCGCCACCGATGCTAACAGCTCATGCACGGGCGATCTGGCCAGCTGCTCTGTGCTTACCAGTGCCGGCAGTGATTTTCCCGTCAGCTATCGAGCTGTCGCGTGGCAGCAGGCGGGAGAAAGTGGTGCCGAATTCTGCAGTGGTAATCCGGTGACCCCGGCCTTTGAACGGCTCAATATGAATATAACGCAGGAGCTGGTTGCGCCGGTTGGCGGCGAAGCGGGCACTTTTACCCCGCAACAATCGACTTTTTCGACTGGCGGAGGTGGCACGTCAGATCAACTCCAGCGCATCAGCGAAGTCGGTGTATTCAGGATCCGAATTCCCGACGGCCAATCGTATCTGGGAACGGTCTTACCCGGAGGCGAGAGTGCACCCGTGGGCCGATTCATACCCGCAAGCTTTGCCGTAACACTGGCAACGCCCGGGGAGATAGGCCCCGCATGTACTGGATTGCCCGGCTTCACCTATACCGGGCAGGACTCCGATTGGCAGGTGCCGCCCAGAGTTCTGATTGCCGCACTTAACGAGCAGGCGGAGCTGACTGCAAACTATACTCGTGGAGATTTCCAGAAGCTCCAGGCAGGAGACGTGCTCAGGGCTTTGCCTGCCACGGACTCCTCTCGCCAACAGGCGGATAACACGGGTCTACTTGATGTGATTGTCGCAGCCCAGCCCGCAAATCTTTCGGCCGTAGCGTCGACCCCGGGTCGGATGGCTTACGAGTTTTCTTCGGCAGATACCCTGACCTACCCCAAGACCAAGGCCTCTCTGGTCGCGCCTTTCAATCCCAGCCTGGCTTTTGCCATTAATCAGGTTGTTGACAGCGATAATGTCAGTGGTGCCACCAGCCTGCCGCTCGGCTTCGAGCCAGCGGCTAATCTGGACATTCGCTATGGACGATGGTCGATGGAGAACGTGTACGGGCCTGAGACCATCTCAGAGCTGGAAATGCCTTTCGAGGCACAGTACTGGGTCGGTGACCGGTTTGAACTGAACGAAGCGGACAACTGCAGTGTCTGGGATACGACAAACATTACCGGCACGACCGACCACCACAGCCTGGTGGCGGCTTCCGGCACTGTTAGTAATGGTGCCGGCGGGCCATTGGTGCTTGAGCCTGATGGCAGCCAGGGAACAGACACGCTGATCTGGGAGGTGCCCGCGTGGCTCCAGGATTTCTGGAACGATGCAGCCACGTTGCAGAATCCCGCGGCCACCGCCACCTTCGGCGTCTACCGTGGCAACGACCGTGTGATCTACTGGCAGGAACGCTAGCCGCTAGTCTTCCTCGGTTTCCGGGTGGTCCATATTCAGTTCGTTGATCTTCCGGGTCAGGGTATTGCGGCCCCAGCCCAGCAGGATGGAGGCATCACGGCGGCGACCGCCGGTGTGTTTGAGAGCGGTTTCAATCATGATGCGCTCGAACTCTGGCACGGCCGTGTCCAGAATCGACTTTCGTCCTCTCTTGAGTTCCTGTTCCGCCCAGTTGCGCAGGCCATCCTGCCAAGTCTGGCCGGTGGCGGGGGCTTCGGCCTGTTGCATCAGCTCCGGCGGCAGGTCATCAATGTGAACTTCGCGGCCGCTGGCCATCACCGTCAGCCAGCGGCAGGTGTTCTCCAACTGGCGGACGTTGCCCGGCCAGGGCAGGGTGGTCAGGTATTCTTCCGCTTCCGGTCGCAGGATTTTGGTTTCAACCGCCAGTTCCTTGGCCGCCCGTTTCAGGAAGTGCTCCATCAGCCTGGGGATGTCCTCCCGTCTTTCTGCCAGCTTTGGCAGGTGCACGCGGATCACGTTCAGGCGGTGAAACAGGTCTTCACGGAAAGTGCCGGCCTGAACCAGCTTTTCCAGGTCCTGATGTGTGGCGGCAATAATGCGCACGTCGACTTTGATGGCCGTGGTGCCGCCAACCCGGTAGAACTCACCGTCCGCCAGTACACGAAGCAGGCGGGTCTGTGTATCGGCAGGCATGTCGCCAATTTCATCCAGGAACAGGGTGCCGCCGTTCGCCTGCTCGAAGCGGCCCTGGCGAGCGGCGCCGGCACCAGTAAAGGCGCCTTTTTCGTGGCCGAACAGCTCTGACTCGATCAGGTCCTTGGGAATGGCAGCCATGTTCAGTGCAATGAACGGATGGTTGGCTCGGGGGCTGTGGTTGTGCAGTGCCTGGGCCACCAGTTCCTTGCCCGTGCCGCTTTCCCCGTTGATCAGCACCGTGATATTGGAGTGGGACAGTCGTCCGATGGCACGGAAGACTTCCTGCATCGCAGGCGCTTCGCCAATGATCTCGGCGTTGCGCTGGTTGCTGTCCACCTGGGGCTCGGTTGTGGCCCGCCGTTCATGGCTATGGGCGACTGCGCGTTTGGCCAGGGCCACGGCGTCGTCCACATCAAACGGTTTGGGCAGATATTCGAATGCGCCGGTCTGGTAACTGGTGACCGCACTCTCAAGATCGGAATGTGCAGTCATGATGATGACGGGCAGATCCGGAAAGCTCTCCACAATGCGCGATAGCAGGGTAATGCCATCCACTCCCGGCATGCGGATATCGCTGATGATGGCGTCAGGCTGCTCGTGATCCAGCCGCATCATGATGCTTTCGCCACTGTCAAAAACCCGGGGCTGCATACCGGCCTGGTTCAGGGCGCGCTCCAGCACCCAGCGAATACTGCGATCGTCGTCTATGATCCAGACGTTTGCCGGTTGGGTCATTGTTTGTCCTCCAGAGGCAGGAAGATGATGAAATCGGTTTGGCCGGGCTCGCTCTTACATTCCACAAGCCCGTGATGTTGTCCGATGATGCTTTGGGTGATCGACAGTCCCAGGCCGGTACCGCTGGCCCGGCCGCTGATCATCGGGTAGAAGATGTTCTGAAGCAGATCAGCGGGAATGCCGGGGCCGTTGTCGATGACGTCCACACGGCAGACCAGCCGGTGCCTTCGGTGCCCGATGGTAAACTGGCGCAGGGCCCGGGTGCGGAAGCTGATGGTGGGCGGCTCTTTCCGGTTGCTGTCTGACTGGTTTTCGAAAGCGGCTTCCATGGCGTTGCGGGCAATGTTCAGAAATGCCTGGATAAGCTGTTCCTTGTCGCCCTGGAATTCCGGAAGGCTGGGGTCGTAATCCCGATGAAAATTCAGTCGCCCACGGCTTTCGGCCTCCAGCAGGGTTCTTACCCGCTCCAGCACCTCATGAATGTTGGTGGCTGCCAGTTTGGGGGCCTTGTTGGGGCCGAGCATGCGGTCCACCAGCGATCGCAGCCGGTCGGCTTCGTCGATGATTACCTGGGTGTATTCTCGCTGGTCCTCGTCGTCCAGTTCCCGGTCCAGAAGCTGGGCCGCGCCGCGAATCCCGCCAAGTGGGTTCTTGATTTCGTGGGCCATGCCCCGCACCAGAATACGGGTGGTTTCCTGTTGGGAGATGATGTCCTCTTCACGACTGATGCGAAGGAGGCGATCCCGGGGCTGAATCTCGATAATCAGTTCTGACGGGTCGGGGCTGACGGAGGTCACCGAATAGTCGACGGTCAGTCTGGATCCGCTGGCCAGAATAAATTCTGCCTCTCGACGGGTGTAGCTGTGCCCGGTTTCGGCGGCCGCATGCAGGGTTTTCAGAGCGTCTTCGGAGTCTATCAGGATATCGCTGATGGGCGAACCGATACTCCGGGTGACGCTGGTCTCGAACAGGCTTTCAGCGGCGGGGTTGAGGTAATGCACGCACAGGTTGCCTTTCAGCACAAGAATCGCCGTGGTCAGGCTGTCCAGGATGTTCTTGTACTCCGCCGGTAACGCCATGTTCTGTCCCTTTCCGATTGGCACCCCGAATCACATGTGATCAAGTGCAAAAAGTCACCCAGGATCAGGTGCAAAAAGCGAACCACTTTAAGAAAATAGGATCCGGGGATGCGCGTTTAGCGGGCATATGCGCTCCAGGGCGATCTGTTACGCCGTTGGTTAGTGCAAATGTCTTATTGAATTGGAAAAACGCTCTGATATCCGCCCCGTCAAGGAACAGAGTATGGCCAGTTTATGGTGCGCGTGCACCAAAATAAAGCACAGCAGTCATCGTGCGGGGGATCAGCAGGTGGTTCGTCAGGTCAGATCAATTCTGTACGCTGGGCTGATGAACGGTAAAGCTGATGGTTTCGCCGGGTTTAATGGTAACGCCGTCGCTGTCCACAATGCTCACGGTGGCCTGGTGGGTGCCACGGTAGACGTTGTTCACATTGATTGTGCCAGATCTCGATTGGCCCACGGGCTGGCCGTCCAGGGCTACCTCGTACTTGTGACCGTTCCTGAGCCCAGGTGTGCTGGTGACTTCGAAGGAAACGTTGCCAGCACCGCGCCAGAAAGCCTGCTGATCGTTGGGAGAGAGAAAACGCACATCAGAGTAGGCGGCGCCTTCGGTCTCTACTTTTTCCCGCAGTTCTTCCGGCTCGCGAACGGCTTCCGGTTTCGGCAGCGTAATGGTGGTAACGGGTTTGACGTCCACGCGTTCAACCGGAGCATTGCCGGATGGCTCGTCCGTATAGGTCACATTGCCCTGGGCGTCCACCTGCCGGTAGATATCGGCTGAGACAGGAGCAGATAGCAATACTGCGATGCCGGTTACAAGAGTGAGCCTGCGCGTCATACGACCAACCTTTTGTTGATTTTCTTCGATTATCGGTGTGGTGGTGCTGGTTTTCAATCCTGCAATAACAAAAAGCCCCGCACAAGCGGGGCTTCAGACTACAGTTTCCGGCTAAAGCAATTAGCAGGAGTAGTAGAGGTCGAACTCAACCGGATGGGTTGTCATGTTCAGACGCTGAACTTCAGAGCGCTTCAGTTCCACATAACCGGCGATCATGTCTTCGGTGAAGACACCGCCGCGGGTCAGGAACTCGTGGTCCTTCTCGAGCGAGTCCAAGGCTTCTGCCAGGGTCTCTGCAACGGTCGGGATGTTAAGCGCCTCTTCTTTCGGCAGGTCGTACAGGTCCTTGTCCATGGCATCGCCAGGGTGGATCTTGTTCTGGATGCCGTCCAGGCCAGCCATCATCAGGGCAGCGAAGGCCAGGTACGGGTTCGCAGACGGATCCGGGAAGCGTACCTCGATGCGACGTGCCTTGGCGCTGTTTACCCAGGGGATACGGATAGAGGCGGACCGGTTACGGGCAGAGTAGGCCAGCATTACCGGAGCTTCGAAGCCTGGAACCAGACGCTTGTAGGAGTTGGTCGACGCGTTGGTAAAGGCGTTGATCGCAGTCGCGTGCTTGATGACGCCGCCGATGTAGTACAGGGCGGTTTCGCTCAGGCCGGCATAGCTGTCGCCGGCGAATACGTTTTTGCCGTCTTTGGCCAGAGACATATGGACGTGCATACCAGAACCGTTGTCGCCAACCACTGGCTTGGGCATGAAGGTAGCGGTTTTGCCATAAGCGTGAGCCACGTTGTGCACGCAGTACTTGAGGATCTGAACTTCATCCGCTTTCTTGGTCAGGGTGTTGGCGCCAACGCCGATTTCACACTGGCCGGCTGTGCCCACTTCGTGGTGGTGTACTTCGATTTCCAGACCCATGGATTCCATGGCAGCACACATCGCGCCACGCAGGTCGTGCAGGCTGTCTACTGGCGGAACCGGGAAGTAGCCGCCTTTAACGCCAGGGCGGTGACCAATGTTGTTACGCTCGAAGTCGTCGCCGGATACCCAGGCGGCTTCTTCAGAGTGGATTTCGTACATGGCGCCTTGCATGTCGACTTTCCACTTCATGGAGTCGAATACAAAGAACTCGGGCTCAGGGCCGAACAGTGCGCTGTCCGCGATACCGGTAGATTTCAGATATTCTTCCGCGCGACGTGCAACAGAGCGGGGGTCTCGCTCATAGCCCTGCATGGTCGAAGGCTCGACGATGTCGCAGGTCAGGTTGAGGGTGGTTTCCTCGGTGAACGGGTCCAGAACGGAAGTGCTGTCGTCCGGCATAAGAATCATGTCGGATTCGTTGATGCCTTTCCAGCCAGCAATAGACGAGCCGTCGAACATCTTGCCGTCAGCGAAGAAGTCTTCGTCGACTTCAGAGGAAGGCAGGGTCACGTGCTGCTCTTTACCGCGGCTGTCGGTGAATCGAAGGTCGATCCATTTGACTTCGTGTTCTTTGATCAGATCAATCGTTTTGGACATTGTACATGCTCCGTCTGTTATCCCGCCGGGCGGGCCATTTCTGTGTAGATGCGTGCCGGATCGTTCAGCATTACTGAAGCCCGATCTTTTTCAGGTCTGGCAGCTTATCAAAAGCTATCGCCAGTTACCTACAAATTCGGCTGCTGGAATCGAAGCAATAGGCTTGCCAATTTCTGCTACAGGTGTGCTAAGTGCGCCAGAACTGCGCAATCAGAGGGGTTTCGGGCGTTTTTAGAGCGAGCGCACCAATCTGCATCCCGCTTTCGCCCTGTTGTGGTGCGTTAGTTTGGTGCAGATTTGCTGACAATGCACCAATTAAGAGCAAACGGTTTTCCTCTCAGCTTCGTATCATTGTTCATATAAACATCACTCCTATTGCTATATACTGCGCGCCACTTATTTTCACCCCATTTTTCACCCCCGTTGGTGCATTCTGCAGGAATAAAGTTGTGATTGAGAAACTTCGTAATATCGCCATTATCGCCCACGTTGACCATGGCAAGACCACCCTCGTCGACCAGTTGCTGCGTCAGTCCGGCACGCTGGACCGCAAAGAGCTCGAGAGCGAGCGCGTCATGGATTCCAACGACCAGGAAAAGGAAAGGGGCATTACCATCCTGGCCAAGAACACGGCGCTTAAATGGCACGACTACGATATCAACATCGTGGACACCCCCGGCCACGCGGATTTCGGCGGGGAAGTCGAGCGGGTCATGAGCATGGTGGACTGTGTACTGTTGGTAGTTGATTCCATCGACGGCCCCATGCCCCAGACCCGCTTTGTGACACAGAAGGCTTTCGCGGCCGGTTTGCGCCCGATCCTGGTGGTTAACAAGATTGACCGCCCCGGTGCCCGGCCCGACTGGGTTGTGGATCAGGTGTTCGACCTGTTCGATAACCTGGGTGCCACGGACGAGCAGCTGGATTTCCCGATTGTATTCGCCAGCGCCCTGAACGGCATTGCCGGTATGGACCACGAGAAACTGGACGACAACATGGACGCTGTATTTCAGTCCATTGTTGACCATGTGCCAGCCCCGAACGTTGACCCGGACGGCCCGTTCCAGATGCAGATTTCCCAGCTGGATTACAGCAGCTTCCTGGGTGTAATCGGTATCGGACGGATTGCCCGCGGCAAGGTGAAGACCAACTCGCCGGTCACCGCGATTGGTGCCGACGGCAAAAAGCGTAACGGCCGTATCCTCAAGATCATGGGCCATTCCGGACTGCATCGCGTCGAAGTCGATCAAGCTCAGGCGGGCGATATCGTCTGCGTCAGCGGCATGGACTCGCTGTTTATCTCCGATACGCTTTGTGACCAGTCCAATGTTGAGGCTCTTCCTCCGTTGACCGTTGACGAACCCACCGTTTCCATGACCTTCCAGGTGAACGATTCCCCGTTTGCCGGCCGAGAAGGGAAGTTTGTGACCAGTCGGAACATCAAGGAGCGGCTGGAAAAAGAGCTGCTACATAACGTTGCGCTGCGCGTGGAAGAAGGTGAATCGGCGGACAAGTTCAAGGTTTCCGGCCGTGGTGAACTGCACCTGTCGGTACTGATTGAGAATATGCGCCGTGAAAACTTCGAGCTGGCGGTGGGGCGCCCGGAAGTGGTGATCCGCGAGATCGACGGTGTGAAGCAGGAGCCCTACGAAAACGTAATCGTGGATATCGAAGAGCAGCATCAGGGCCCGGTGATGGACCAGATGGGTCTGCGCCGGGGTGATATGACCAACATGGTTCCGGATGGCAAAGGCCGTATGCGCCTGGATTACACCATCCCGGCCCGTGGTCTGATCGGCTTCCGCAACACCTTCCTGACCATGACCTCCGGCAGCGGCATACTGACGTCCACCTTCAGCCATTACGGGCCCATCAAAGTGGGTGACGTGACCAGTCGCCAGAACGGTGTGCTGGTCTCCATGGCCACCGGCACGGCGCTGACCTATTCTCTGGAAACCCTGCAGAGCCGCGGCAAGCTTTTCCTTGACCCGGGCCAGGAAATCTACGAAGGACAGCTTTGTGGGATCCACAGTCGGGAAAACGACCTGGTGGTCAACCCCACCAAGGGTAAGAAGCTCGATAACATGCGCGCTTCCGGCAAAGACGAAGTAATTGCACTGGTGCCGCCCATCAAGCATACCCTTGAGCAGGCACTGGAGTTCATTGACGACGACGAGCTGGTTGAAGTGACGCCCAAGTCACTGCGACTGCGTAAAAAGCTGCTCACTGAAAACGAGCGTAAGCGCGCCAACAAGAAGTAACAGGCAGCCGTTGGCTGACTAATAAAAGGGCAGATCCTGAGAAGGTCTGCCCTTTTTTTGTGCCAGTCAGCTAGACTTTCCTTACATCCTCTTTCACGGAGCGTCTGATGCTGACCCTCTATCCTGAAATCAGTCCCAATGCCCAGCACCGGATTGCGGTGGATCCGCCCCATGAACTTTATATAGAAGAAAGCGGTAACCCGGAGGGGATTCCTGTTCTGGTGGTGCATGGCGGGCCGAGAGGCGGCTGTGAGGATTCGCACCGGCGATTTTTCGATGCCGAGCGCTATCGCATCATTCTGATGGACCAGCGTGGCGCTGGTCGGTCCCGGCCGCTGGCAGAACTTGAAGGAAACACTACCCAGGCGTTGGTTGCGGATATGGAAGTGGTGCGCAATTTTCTGGGCATTGATCGATGGATCCTGTTTGGCGGAAGTTGGGGCTCGACACTTTCACTGGTTTACGCTCAGGCTCACCCGGAGCATGTGTCTGGCCTGGTGCTCAGGGGTATATTTCTGTGCCGGCCCCAGGACATCCAGTGGTTCTATCAGCACGGTGCCAGCCGCGTTTTCCCGGACTACTGGCAGGATTTCCTGGCGCAGATTCCTGAGGACGAGCAGGGTGACTTGGTAAGCGCCTATTACCGCAGGCTGACCAGCGCCAATGATCTGGAACAGATTCAGGCAGCCAAAGCGTGGTCAATCTGGGAAGGTCGCTGTGCCACGCTTCATCCCAATCCCCGGGTGGTGGAGCACTTCGGTCATCCGCATGTGGCAATCGCCCTGGCGCGGATTGAATGCCATTACTTTATGAACCACTCCTTTCTTGCGCCGGATCAGATCATCCGTGATGCGGGAAAACTCAGGGATATCCCCGGAATCATCGTTCACGGGCGCTACGATATGGTCTGCCCGTTGGATAATGCCCTCGCACTCAGCAAGGCCTGGCCCGAAGCGGATCTCAGAATCATCCGCGACGCGGGCCATTCCGCTTCAGAGCCCGCCATTGTGGATGCGCTGATGCGTGCGGTGGACGAAATTGCCGAGCGGGCCGAAGACCTTGCGAACCCGGATTGACGGGGATAGACTTCGTTGAGTTTTGCACACGCTCCGTTCTTTAAGGGTATTGATGAAAGGGCTTATCCAGAGAGTCAGCGATGCCAGTGTTACCGTTGACGGTGCCCGAATAAGTCAGATCGGGCAGGGAATGCTGCTCTTCCTCGGTGTTGAAAAACAGGACGACGCCGACAGCGCCAAGCGCCTGTGTCAGCGTGTGACCCGTTATCGTATTTTCCCCGATGAGTCCGGCCGGATGAATCACAGTGTCGCCGATGCGGCAGGTTCACTGCTGGTGGTTCCCCAGTTCACGCTGGCGGCGGATACCCGGTCCGGAAACCGTCCGGGTTTCTCGGTCGCCGCCGATCCTGAGAAAGCGCAGTCCCTCTACAAAGCATTTGTCGAAGAGGCCCGGTCAATTCTGGGTTCCGCTAATGTCGCGACAGGCGAATTCGGGGCCGACATGCAGGTTTCGCTGACGAACTGCGGGCCAGTCACTTTTCTGCTGGAGACCGCCAAGTGATACGATGGTCGAATACTTGCCCTTCGATGATGCGCTATAGTGGGCCCTGTCCGGTTGTGGTGCGCGAGGCGCAGTTTTACCGGAACGAAAAAACGAGAATAAAAAGAACATTGCCAGCAATTCATTGTTTATTAACAAATTAATGCTTATTGGCCTCAGATTTGAAGGGTTTTCCTTTAAGCTGAGTGTTCGGAGTCAAACGAGCAGTGTTGTCATAAAACGTTGCATTATTGCTTCAAAATGAGCTAAAAAGAGTTCAACGGAAGTTTGCAATAACGACTTTCCTGTATTAAAAAGAAGCAAATGCAGTTTGTGAACAACAATCTGTAAGTGATTGAAGGGAAAAGACGCTCTGCGTTCATTACCTGACAATAGAATGAAGAACACAAAAACGAAAAGTCTGGTGAATGGCGTGTCATAAAATTGTCACGCTCTTTGCACAGGATAGGGTTCAACCAGTTCGCCTGGTGAAATCTGAAGACCGGGAATATAACCCGTCGCTAAAACCTGAGTTAACTCAAAAAGGAAGACGCAACATGAAAAAAACGCTCCTCGCTTCTGCAATCGCTGCCGCGACCTTCTCCGGTGCTGTTGCTGCCCAAGACAGCAACATGCCGAGCTTCTACGGCAACATTCAGTATGTATATACCTACTCTGACAGCGACGTAAACGGCGCTGCCGGCGAGCACGCTGACAACGGCACAACCGTTGGTCTGACGCACAGCCACGCCATCACTTCAGGCATCGAAGGCTTCATGAAGATCGAGCTGGAAGTGGCTTCTGCCGAAGAGAAGGGCGCTGGTAACGGCCTGGTGGATCTGGACGAGGCGTACATCGGTGTTAAAGGCGACAGCTTCGGCCAGGTATGGATTGGTTCAGACGACTCCATCTACGAAACTCAGCTGGGTGACTATGGCAACTGGGTATTCGAATACGCAGGCTTGAATCCCTATGCCAGTGCAACCACGGGTGAGGGCGATCTGCTCCAGTACATGTCGCCAAGCTTCGGTGGCCTGACCCTGATGGGTGCGGTTCAGGTAAACGGTGAAGGCGAAGGCTTCGCTGAAGAGTCCTATCCCTACCAGTTGGGTGCGACCTACAGCATGGGCGGCCTGACAGCGTCGCTGATTATGGACTCCAACGACGGTGACAGCACCTACAGCGGCGGACCTGGATCCCCCGATTTCAGCAATGAGAACAGCTACGGTGTTGCATTTGAATACACCATCGACGCGCTGGTTCTGGATGCGTATTACGACATGCGTTCAGCTGCAGACGGCGCAACTGACAACGGTGACTTCACCTTTGACGGAAGCGAAGGCCGTAGTCAGATCGGTGTAATGGGTACCTACAACCTGGGACCGAACACCTTCCGCCTGGCCTACGAGATGGCTGAAACTGATGCCGAAGGCCTTGAGGTTGACGTGCTGACCATTCAGGCGCTGCACAACGTGTCCAGCAACCTGTATGTCTACACTGAGCTGGCTCAGCGCAACAACGAAAACGGTGCGGCTGAAGAAGAAATCAACCAGATCAACGTTGGTGGTGTTTACTACTTCTGATCTCTGAATCGGAATAAAGTAAGCTGAAAACCGGCTCCCTTGGGAGCCGGTTTTTTTATGCCTTTTTGAAAAGGCAAAACCCATTGATCAGAAAGGAACGGAATGCCAATGGCAGACGATGCAAACGTCGAGCTTGAAATCAAACTGGCGTTGGAGCCTGACGCCCTCGCCAGGGCGCGGAAACTGCTGGTGAGTCAGTCTGGTGAAGCCGGGGCTGAGCCAGTGACGCTCCGGAACATCTACTTTGATACAGCCGATTCTGCCCTCAACCAGCAGCGTATGGCTCTGCGCGTGCGCCAGAAAGGCTCGCGTTTTATCCAGACGCTGAAAACCCAGGGCGAGTTTGTTGATGGCGGGCATCGCCGGCTAGAGTGGGAGTGGCCGCTTGAATCAGCAGAGCTGGACCGGTCACTGCTCGAAAAAACGCCGCTGGCGGACCAGACGGACCTTGGCCGTTTGCGGCCTGTGTTTGAGACTAACTTTGAACGGCAGGTGGTGATGGTGAAGGAATCCGAAGCCGGTGGTGAAACCCTGGTGGAGGTGGCCATTGATCAGGGTCGAATACTTAGTGGGGAGCGATCAATCCCCTTGTGCGAAGCCGAATTCGAGCTCAAGTCAGGAAATCCAGCGGTCTTGAGGCAGTTGGCTGTGCGGCTCGCCGAATCAGTACCGGTATTTCTGAACGTACTGAGCAAAGCTGAACAGGGCTATTACCTGGCAGGGATTCTGTTTCCGGAGCCGGATTTGGCTGCGACGCCGGACGTCTACAAGTTTTTTCGCTGTCTGAGTGCCTGCTGGTTGCGGCAAGTGCCTTTCCCAGACAAGGGTGCGGACTTCTCGTTGATCCGCAGCGCAGCGCAGTCCACCGGGGTCTCAGAGGAGCTGGAGCAGCTTCTGGGTATGCTGCTGGCGGGGCAGTCAGTCAACTCACTGATCAGCAATGGTCTGCTTGGGCGCGTTCAGCTGGCGCTTGCCGGTGTTTCACCGGACTGATCCTTTGCGGCCTGCTCATCCTGCAAGGCGTGCCATTTCCGGATGAACTCCCGGTAGTGCGCCAGCGCTTCTTCTACCACTTCAACGGTGGGCGTATCGATGGATTTGACCAGTACAATCAGTCCTTTGCCCTCGATTCCTTTGTCGGTAGGAGGGTGACAGACAACCTCATTGTTGTCGTCAATATACGCCAGCGCGGTTCCTATGCCATGGCGTATCAGGGCGCTGACAATGTCGGCCCAGGAAAGGTCATCAAGCTCGATATCATAGCGATGAGGATGGTCGTGCTCATAGTTGAACAGGTCCTCCAGTACTTTTTCCGATCCCGGGGCGACCACCGACCGCACCATGATCTCGGGATAGGTACGGACCGGCCGAATGATGGTTCTTACCCCCAGTGCCTGGAACCGGGCCCGGTTCTCGTCCCTGACGCACTCCACTGTGGCATGGTAGCCAAGATTTGACTCGCTCAGTCTGTGGGCAATATCAAACGTCAGGCTATCCGAGGTCGGATCAGCCTCATCCGCAGCAAGTACGATAATGTGGCGTGCACCGCCCACATGGACGGCTTTGAGAGCCGCCGGGTCGCTGCCTGAGCCATGGAAGTGCACCAGTCCGGTATCGGACAGTTCTGTCGGCAGGCCGTTGGGGAAGTTCTGGGTCAGAATCATGATCGGAATGGCTTCATAGCCAGGTATCGCTCTGACCTGTGACGCAAAGCGCGCAAAATACTGCTCGCCCCCGGTCTGGGGCGTGTTGATGATTACGATATGGTCCTGCATTTTATATATCCAGCGTCCGGTTAATATGCGTTCCCGGCGGTAAAACCGGTATTCGATGTAGTCGCTGACGATCAGTGTCATCACGGTAATGGCAGAGACGAACATCAGTGCGATGGTGCTGAGCCGTCCAATGGTGGTTTCCGGTGCGAAATCACCGTAGCCCACCGTGACCAGCGTCGTCATGGTCATCCAGGCGGATTCGAAAAAGGTGAGGTCCTCAACGCTCCAGATCAGCAGAACCTGGAAGAGCAGAAGCCCGGCAAGAATGGCGAACAGCCGCTGGATCCGCGCCCGGATCATGCCAGCCATCGGCAGATGCGAAAGCTGGTGTTCCGGATTCAGCGGCTTGCGGTATCTCGGCATGTAAGTCCCCGGAGCGGTTCAGTCGGCGCGGTGTTCGGTATACAGTACGGGAAATATAACAGAGACACAGGGGTTTGCATTATGTCCGAGCCGTGGCGCGCTTTACCACAACCGCTGGCGGACGAGGTTGCCGGCATCTGGCCATCGGTTTTTCCCGCCGGTGTTCCCGATTTTCTGGCGGAGAAGGGCGGCATTTCCGAGGCCGACGCCGCACAGGCTCTCGCACGCAGTGTTTTCCTTCGGCGCACCATCGAGGCTCATCCGGAACGCGTCGAGGCCCTTTGCGTTTCCTTGCCCTTAACCGAGCGCACCACCGAGGGCTATCTGCGCCAGCGTTGGGGCGAATTCCTGGGTGCCGTCACCAGCGAGACCGAACTTCAGGCCGCCTTGCGCCAGTTCCGGATGGAAACCCAGTTCCGCATTATCTGGCGGGATCTGATGCGCTGGTCTGATCTGGCGGAGACCATGGCGGCTACTAGTGATTTTGCCGATGTGTGCCTGCAGGGCGCACTGGATTGGCTCTACGAGGACTGCTGCGGCCAGTACGGCACGCCCTGGGGTGTGAATCCGGCGACCGGCAGGGAAGAAGCGCAGCCTTTGATTGTGCTGGGTATGGGCAAGCTCGGGGGCCATGAGTTGAACGTGTCTTCCGATATCGACCTCATTTTTGCTTATCCGGGTAAGGGCGAAACACGGGGCGCCCGCCGCGCCATTGATAACCAGCAGTTCTTTACCCGACTGGGCCAGCGGCTGATTCAGGCGCTGGATCAGATTACCGCCGATGGCTTCGTGTTCCGGGTTGATATGAGATTGCGGCCTTATGGTCAGAGCGGCGCTCTGGCCCTGAGTTTTGCTGCGCTGGAAACCTATTACCAGGACCAGGGGCGGGACTGGGAACGCTACGCCATGGTCAAGGCCCGGGTGGTGGCCGGTGACCAGCAGGCTGGGCAGGTGCTGATGGACAGCCTGAAGCCTTTTGTCTATCGCAAATACATTGATTTCAGTGCCTTCGAATCCCTGCGCAGCATGAAGTCCATGATCAGCCGTGAAGTCCGGCGCAGGGGACTGGAAAACAACATCAAGCTCGGTAGTGGTGGTATTCGTGAAATCGAGTTTGTGGTGCAGGCGTTTCAGCTGATCCGGGGTGGCCGCGACCGGGAGCTGCAGCAGCGGGAACTGCTGACGATTCTGCGGGAACTTGAGGCGCTGGAACTGTTGCCATCGGTGGTGGTGAACGAACTTGCGGCCGCCTATACCTTCCTGCGAAACCTTGAACATGCGCTGCAGGGTATGGAGGACAAACAGACACAGTTGCTACCGGACAACGATGCCGACAGGGCGCGGGTAGCATTGATTATGGGCTATGACGACTGGCCGGCCTGTCAGGAAGCCCTGGATGGTCATCGACAGCGGGTTGCGACCCATTTTGCCGATATCATTGCCACAGAAGAGGAGGATGGCGACCGAGTCGATATTGACGAGGAATGGCAGGAACTCTGGATGGGAGAGATGGACGAGGAGGCCGCTATCAGCTGGCTGGCGGAGCATCAGTTCGAGTCTCCTGAATCCAGCTACCGGGAACTGGACACGCTGCGAAGCTCCCGCACCGTGCAGTCTCTCCAGACCCAGGGGCGCCAGCGCCTGAACCGCTTCATGCCGGTGTTGCTGGAAGCGCTCTGTCACGTTGATGAACCCTCCCAGACGCTGAGTCGGGTGCTGCAACTGGTGGAGGCTATCCTCCGTCGTACCGCTTATATGGTTCTGTTGCTGGAAAACCCCGGTGCACGGGCACAGCTGGTGAAGCTTTGCAGCGAGAGTCCCTGGATTGCCACTCAGCTTGCGGAAACCCCGTTGCTGCTGGATGAACTGCTGAACGCTGAAAGTCTGTACAAGCCGCCGGCGAAGGAAGAACTGCGGGACGACCTCCGGCAACAGATGCTGCGTATTCCGTTCGAGGATCTGGAAGAGCAGATGGATACCCTGCGGCACTTCAAGAAGGCGCATATCTTGCGGGTGGCGGCGTCAGAGCTGCGCGGCACGCTGCCACTGATGAAGGTAAGCGATTACCTCACCTGGATTGCCGAGGTGGTTCTGGATCATGTGGTGGACGTGGCTTTTGCCAACCTGATCAGCCGCCATGGCTATCCCGGGCGAAAGGAGGGTGCTGCAGAAGACACGGATTTTGCGGTGATTGGCTATGGCAAGCTGGGGGGGATCGAGCTTGGCTATACGTCGGATCTGGACCTGGTGTTTATCCATGGCGGCGACCCCGAACGTTCGACCGACGGTGAAAAGCCCATCGACAACGCGATTTTTTTTACCCGTCTGGGGCAGCGCATCGTTCATATCCTGAATACCCAGACCCCCGCCGGGCAGCTCTACGAGGTGGATATGCGCCTGCGGCCTTCGGGCAATTCGGGTCTGCTTGTCAGCACCCTAACCGCCTTTGAGAAGTATCAGCAAAGCGATGCCTGGACCTGGGAGCATCAGGCTCTGGCTCGAGCTCGGGGAGTGGCCGGTTCCGCCGATACGCGGAAAGCCTTTGAGGCGATCCGCCACTCGATCCTGTGCCAGCCCAGAGACCGCCAGGCACTGCGCGAGGAGGTGATCGCCATGCGTGAGAAGATGCGCTCCGCGCTGGGTACCTCGGCAAGGTCCGGCCAGGCGCCGGAGGTGTTTCACGTCAAGCATGACAATGGCGGGATCATTGATATCGAATTCATGGTCCAGTACCTGATGCTTGCCTATTCCTCGGAGTTTCCGGAACTGACCCGTTATTCCGATAATATCCGGCAAATGGAAGAGTTGGGGCACGTGGGCGTGATCCCGGTGGAGGATGCCCAGGGATTGCGGGAAGCCTACATCACCTTGCGTTCGACCATTCATCGCCGGGCGTTGCAGAACCTCAACAGTCAGGTGGCGGAGGACGCTTTCCGGGAGGAGCGTGCCTACATTCAGGCCATGTGGAACCGTGTGATGTTGGACGACCCCGGCTCCTCGTAGCCCTTCGTACCCATGATTTTTCCTGCTAGAATGCCGGATTCCGTTAAGCGCGCTTAGGAGCAAGAACAATGTCGATGGCTGATCGTGATGGCCTGATCTGGATGGATGGCGAGATGATCCCCTGGCGGGACGCCAAAACCCATGTGCTGACGCACACCCTGCATTACGGACTGGGCTGCTTCGAGGGCGTGCGCGCCTACAGCACTCCCGAAGGTGCGGCGATTTTCCGGCTGCAGGATCACACAGACCGCCTGTTCCGCTCCGCCCATATTCTGAACATGAAGATGCCCTTTACCAAAGAGCAGCTGAATGCGGCCCAATGCGCCGCCGTGAAGGAAAACGGGTTGGACGAAGCCTACCTTCGCCCTATGGTGTTTTACGGATCCGAAGGCATGGGTCTGCGTGCCGATAACCTGCAGGTGCACGTCATGGTCGCGGCCTGGAGCTGGCCGTCCTATATGTCCCCCGAAGCCAAGGAGATGGGCATCAAGGTTCGCACCTCTTCCTACACCCGCCATCACGTGAATATCACCATGTGTAAGGCCAAAGCCAACGGCAACTACATCAACTCCATGCTGGCGCTGAACGAGGCCATCGCCAGTGGCTGCGAGGAAGCGCTGCTGCTGGACAACGAAGGCTATGTGGCAGAAGGGTCCGGCGAGAACATTTTCGTGCTGCGTAACGGCGTACTGCATACACCCGAGCTCACCTCCTGCCTGGAGGGCATTACCCGCCAGACCATTCTCGACTTTGCGGCAGAGCTGAATGTGCCGGTGCGCGAGCGCAGGATCACCCGTGATGAAATCTACATCGCCGACGAAGCTTTCTTCACGGGCACTGCGGCCGAAGTGCTGCCGATTCGTGAACTGGATGGCCGGGTGATCGGCGCCGGCAAGCGCGGCCCGCTGACGGAAAAACTGCAGGGCATGTATTTTGATGCGGTGAAGGGCAAGTCGCCCGGGCACAGCCGCTGGCTGACGCAGGTCAACTAAAGTCCCGTGGGGAACGGCTACGAAAGACATCTGAGGGCCGGCGGGGGCTATCTTGTCGCCCGGTCTTTCGGTGAGATTTTCCGGGAGGACTGGTTTGATCCGGGTTTCTGGGGCGACCGCGCTTCGCCTGTTACCACGGGTGGCCGCGGTTCGGCCTGGTTTATTCGGTCGGAGGTCGGCGATCTGGTGCTTCGGCACTTCTGCCGGGGCGGCATTCCGGGGCGGTTTATCCGCCGCGATTATGTGTTCACCGGGCGAGATGCCGTCCGCTCCGTAGCTGAATTCCGCTTGCTGCATGAGCTTTTCCATCGGAATTTTCCGGTACCGGAGCCCGTCGCGGCCGGTTTCAGCCGGCGCGCTCTTCTGCTATACCGGGCTGCACTGATCATCCGCCGCATTCCCGATGCAACACCTCTCTCTGATTTCACCGATCTTGCTCACAGGCAAACATGGCGCGAGGCCGGCGGTTGTGTGCGCCGGTTTCACGATGCCGGCGTATTTCACGCGGATCTTAACTGCATGAATATTCTGGTTGCGGATCAGGTCTATCTGATTGATTTTGACCGCGGCCGGATAATGCCTGGTCAAAGTAATGATGCCTGGAAAGCCGCCAACATCAGCCGCCTTGAACGTTCGGTCAACAAACTTCTGGCTGGAGTGGAGCCGGGGTCAAGGGAAGCGCTCTGGCAGGCGTTTCTGGACGGTTACAACCGGACCGATCAGTAGACGGATTTTTCCCCGGGGGCGGTGCGACGGAAGCGTTTGTACTCCCACTGATACTGAGCAGGTACGTCTGCAATGCAATTTTCCACCGATTGGTTCAGGGCGGTCAGGGATTCGGTCATATCCCTGGACGCCATGGCAGGTCCTACCTCACGAATGACGATCCTGAACCCCCGGCCATCGGGCAGCCTCTGGGCGTAGGTCACCAGAGGTCTCGCTCCGGTTTTGTGCACCAGCTTCGAAGCCAGGGTCATGGTAATGGCGGGGATGCCAAAGAAGGGTGCAAATTCACCGCCTTCCCGTCGAGGTGTCTGGTCCGGCAGGATGCCCACAACGCCACCCTCGCGCAGGATGCTGAACAGCCGCATGATGCCGCGCCGGTCGGTGGCGACCAGCTCTGAACCACTGCGGCTTCGCACAGACTTCATGTAGGCCTCGAAACCAGGCTGGTTGGGCGGGCTGTAAAGCGCCGCCATGCTGTAGCGGGACGCAAAGAAAAGCCCTGCCAGTTCCCAGTTTCCCAGGTGGGGCGCCAGCAGCAACAGACCCTGTTTGCCGGCCTTGTACTCTTCGAGCAGTTCCTCCCCTTCGATTTCCCGGATCAGCCCAAGACAACGTTCAACCGGCCACTCCCACATCAGGGGAATCTCCAGGGCGGTGGCGCCGGTTTCCTGAAAACTCCGGCGGCCAAGGGCTTCCACTTCGTCGGGGTTGAGGTCCGGGTAGCAGGCAAGCAGGTTTTTGCGAGTGGTATCCACGGAACGCCCGCCCAGCTTCCAGGCAGCCGTACCCAGCAGGCGGCCGAGGCGCTGAGCGCTTTTCAGGCTGAGCAGTGACAGTATTCGGAATGCCAGTCTGATGAGTTTGCCGGTCACAAAAACCATCCAGTCGGGAGGTAACAGGGCCGAAAAAAGTACCATTGTCGTCAAACGCACACAAGGTGATTGATGGTTTGTAACGGCCAGACGGTCTGCTTTTGATCAGGCGCCATGGTAGAATTCGCGAGCTTTTATTGATTGGGTCCGGGCAACAATTATGTGGAATCTGATACAGCTGGTGTTTTTCCGGTTTGCAGCGGGTGGCTGGATACCTGCACGGTGGTTCGAGCCCGACCTTCCGCCAGAAGGCAAGCGCTCAGCCAGAACCGGCCACCTCAAGCTTGAAGTCGTCAGCCATTGCTGGAATTACTCTCACTTTCTGGTCTATCAACTGAGTTCTTTGGTACTTTTCCCCCCGAAGAAGCTCGATGTCACCATGACGGTTTTCTACAGCTCGGAAGATACCCGCACCGGGGAACTGCTGGCTTTTTTCGAGAGCCAGACGGTGCCCGGCGTTAACTGGAACTGGCAGCCGGTGCCGAAGCAGGAGCTGTTCCGCCGTGGTATTGGGCGGAATCGCGCAGCTCTGGCTACTGAAGCTGATTGGGTCTGGTTTACCGATTGCGACCTGATGTTCCGCGAGGGTTGCCTCGACGCTTTGGCTGATGTGCTGCAGGGTCGACAGGATGCGCTGCTGTTCCCCGAGCATGAGCACACCACAGATCTGCTTGCCGAAGATAACCCCATGCTTCGCGCAGGTACGAGCGAGCCCCAGGTTCTGGATATCGACACCAGCTCATTCACCACCCGTCAGATTTCCAAGGCTACCGGCCCGTTGCAGATTGCCCATGGAGATGTGTGCCGGGCCGTGGGTTATTGCCGCAATATCAGCCTTTACCAGCAGCCAGTGGAAAGCTTCGCCAAATGCCACGAGGACCGGGCATTCCGCTGGTTACTTCGCAGTCACGGCCAGCCAGTGGATGTGCCGGGAGTCTATCGGATACGCCATGTGTCCAAGGGGCGGTATAGCAAAAATACTCTCCGCAGCCGACTCAGAACGCGCCTGCGGCTTTGGCAGTCCAAGGCTCGGGACCGCAAGCCGGGCGAATCCTTATGAGTGGCGAACCTCGAATAGTCTTCATTACGCCCACCTGGGCAGGCGACTTTGAGCATTTCCGGGTGATGCGCGCCTCTCTGGAACATTCTCCTCTGGCCCGGTTTCTGCACTATGTGGTGGTTCAAGACGAAGATCTTTCACTGTTCGAGGAGTTTCGCGATCGGCCCGGTTTGACACTGCTGTCCACGCGGGATGTATTACCTGTAGATGTGGAGCGTCGGAGGGTGAAGGCAAGGCGGCTATCCCAGCGCCTGGGGCGCAATTTGACCCGAATCTGTGGAAGCCTCAAGCGGGTCGTTTCATGGCCGGCATGGCCGTCCTACACTGGCTGGCATACCCAGCAGCTTTGCAAGCTGAAGCTGGCCAGTGAGCTGGACTGTGACCTGGCAGTCGTCATTGATTCCGATGTGGTCGTAACGCCGAACGCAATGGCTGATGATTTTTCAGCGCAGTCCGGTGTTCTGTGTTACGCCCAGTGGCAGAGGCGGTCGGAACTTCGTGGCAAGGTAAAGCACTGGCTGGAGGAATCGGAAAGACTGCTTGGGGTCGAGCCGGATTCTGAACGGGTTAACGTGTATTTTGATACGCCGTTTGTATTGGACAGAGCGGTTCTTAACCAGGCCTTGAGGGAGCTCGAGGCAAAACAGGGTAAGCCCTGGTGGGATGCGTTACTGAGCCGGCCTCCGCGTCGCTGGTCCGAATTTGGCGTTTACAAGGCATTCCTCGCAAGCCGGCAAAACGAGTTGAAACCTGAGTGGCGTGAGCCTGCTTTTTTCCGGTATCTGTACGATACACGGGACCCTGAAACTGTTGTGAGCCAGGTAAAATCCTTTATGCACGACCCGCAGGTTCACTATGTCACCATTCACTCCCAGGCCAGTGGCCGACATGAATGGCCTGCTGAAGATTTTCTGGTGCCGATTCTTTCTGATCTGAAATCGACGGCATGAAAAAAGACTCTGACTCACTCTCTGGCGGATGTTTTTCCGACTGATAAAAGGCATTGGCAATGACGGACCATCCAATCACTTTTTGCATCTTTTCGTATAATCGGGGCGATTTCCTCAGGAATTGCGTCGAGTCGGTAAAGATCTGTCTGCCACAGGCTGAAATTATCATTCTTGATGACAACAGCACGGACGCCGAGACCCGGAAATACCTCTCGGAGGCCGCCTCGTTCTGCCGCGTGGTGGGTCCTGAAAAAGAGGGATTTATCAAGCATGGGGGTCTTTATCACAATATGAATACGGCGCTTCGGCTCTGCGCCGGGAAACCGCTTGTCTGTTTCCTGCAGGACGACACACAGGTTGTCCGCCCGGTGTCGAATTCCGAGCTGGAAAGCATGGCGAGCCTTTTTGAAAAGAACCCGAGGCTCGGGTTTCTGCATCCCTGTTTCATCCGGGGCGTCGCCTTGAGGAAGCAACGGGTGACCCCTCTTGAAGGCCCCGATCCCGCCTATTTTTACAGGCAGGATACCGGGCAGAGTGCCGGGATCCATTACTCGGATCTGGTCGTCTTTAATCCCGCCAGGCTGCTTGAGGCGGGCTGGCAGTTCCGCCAGTCGGAACCGGACAATGACCGCCAGGCGAGAGAACTTTTCGGGATGATGGCCTACATCTGGCTGCCCTTTGCCATGTGGCTACCGGAAGTGCCTGCCTACCGGGGTAAACAGAAAACGATAGGGCTGAAACTGGCGGAGCGTAAAAAGCAGGTGGGCTTTTATCCGTTCCGTATCTGGTCGCCCGAGGCAGTTGCCCAGGCTCAGCAGAAAGCGGGGCATGCATTGCCTGTCGCCGAGGACTGGCTGGAGTGCGTGCCGAATAATCCATCAAAACCGTGGACCTACAATCCGCTCACGGGCCTGAGGTTCTACAAGCAGTTGAACAACGTCGAAGTCATTCTGCGACGTTTGCTCAGGCGGTTAGGCTGGAAAGGCTAGAACCGGTATACATAAAAACCTTTGCGGCAGAAGGCCGCCCTGGATCGGAGATCTGGATGCAACCTCAAACGATGGATAAGACAACACCAGGTACGCTAAACCTTATTGTGTCGGTGATTCTGCTGGCGATTCCGGTACTTCTTCTACTGGTTTCCAGCGGCGGAAGCACGCCCTATCACATTGCGGCGGTGATCGGCCTGGCTTGCCTGGCCATCCGTCGGCCCCGGATGCCGCGAGCCCTCGATGCGGATGAGCGTATGGCCTGCCTCGGGTTCGCTGCATTCACTGCGGCAGTCCTGATTTCCCTGGTTGAGACCGGCTTCCGTCGAGACTCCGTGCGTGAACTTGACGTGCTGCTCAGGCCACTATGGGCGATACCGATTCTGTTCCTCTTTATTCGGGTTCGCATGGCCGAATCCCTGCTTTGGTTCGGTGTTGCTCTTGGCGCGATCGCCGTCGGTTTGAGCGCACTTTACGAGTACTTGATGGTCGATCATTACGTCCGTGCAGACGGAGCGACCAGCGCGGTCACCTTCGGCAATACAGCGCTGTTGATGGGCATCATGTCAGCGATCGGTATTCCATACTTCAGAAAGCTCGGAAAGCCCTGGATCATCCTTCCTGCCGTTGCGTTGATGCTGGGTCTTTTGGCAAGCCTGCTCTCGGGTACGCGAGGTGGTTGGGTGGCTTTGCCTGCGTTGGTGCTGCTGTTGTTATGGCATTTCAGCAGAACGGGTTATGCGAAGGCATCGCTGACAACCGCTGTTATTCTTGCGATCGGTATTGGTTCAGTGTTGTTGTTGCCCCAGACAGGTGTGACGGACCGGGTAGAACTGGCCGTCACCGAGTTCAACCGGTATGTCGATGATCCGATGGAACATGGCGACACTTCGGTCGGGACACGGCTGGCACTCTGGCACGCATCCTGGAACATGTTTCTGGAGCAGCCGGTTTTCGGTGGCGGTATTGGTCATTCCTTTAACGCCTATCTGAAGGAACAGGTCGCCCTTGGCAACTATCATCCAACGCTAGTGAAGCAGACCATGCCACACAACGTATTCCTGGACACGCTTGCTTTGCAAGGGATTGTCGGACTTGCCGGACTTTTCGGTTTATGGGGCGCGCTGGGAATGGTTTTTGTAAAAGCAGTCTTTGCGCAAGCAACTGAACTGCGAACGCTGGGCGCGGCAGGGTTGGCGCTGCTGGTTGGTTATGCCCTTTTCGGGCTCACCGACTCGGTGATGGGCTACGGGCCTCCGCTGGTTTTTTTCTGCCTTTACGCCGTTTTGATTGTTTATCTTATTGCCGAGGTGCGCCAGAAGGGAATGGAGCGCGCCGTTTAATTTCAGAACACCGTGAGTGACATTGGGTGTGGCATAAAGGCTGACCATTGATCCTCCTACCGGATTCCGAATTATGTCTGACAGGCTTCTTTTTTGCGTTTTTTCCTACAACCGGGGCAGGTTTCTCGAAAACTGCGTGGCTTCCATTGAAACCTGCGTGCCAGACGCCGATGTCGTTGTTTTTGATGACGACAGTAACGATGCCTATACACGGGAAGTACTGGAGCGCTTGTCTGAGCGCATGGAGGTGGTGCAGCCGGGAAACCAGTCTTCCCACAAGCTGGGCGGTTTGTACGGCAATATGCAGTCGGCGATTGAATATGCCAGTGAGCGCAACCTGGTCTGTTTTATCCAGGACGACATGCAAGTCGTAAGACCCATGAAAAAGGAAGAAATTACCAAACTGGACCGGATTTTCGATAACCATCCGGACGTCGCGTTTCTGCACCCATGTTTTCTGAAAGGCCTGAACCGTGAGCGGGACGAGGCAACCCTGACCTATGACGCCTCTTTGGATGCGTTTCGTCGACGGGCGACGGACCAGAGCGCAGGTCAGTACTTTTCGGCCATTCTGATTACCCGGCCTTCCCGACTGTTAGAGAAAAACTGGCGGTTCCGGCCATCAGAGCCTGCCAACGATCTTCAGGCCCGCGAATATTTTCACACCATCGGACACCTGTTCACGCCCTTTGCTATGTGGTTGCCCGACGTGCCGGCCTATCGAGGCAAGAGGAAAACCCTGGCACTGAAGCTGGCTGAGCGTTGGAGAAGGTGCGGATTCTTCCCCTATGAGATTCTTAGCGAGAGCCAGGTTGAGCAGCTTCGTGATCGCCCGAAAGACGTCCTACCGTTTGCCGAGGACTTTCTGACCTGTGTTAACAAGGACCTGGACAAACCCTGGGGTTATTACCCGATGCAGGGCAGCCGCTTTCTCAAGAAGCTGAACAGCCTTGAGCTGGCGATACGAAAGCTTTTTCTGGCCCGGTAGATTAATCATGAGCAGCGCAGGGGATTCAGGAGCAAACCAGTCCGTCCGACCTATCCACATCGTAATCGTGGAGCTACACCATCACAGCGAGCTAATCCAGAACCTGATCAATATACTTGAGATGGAACGCTTCCGAGTGGCTATAGTGACGATACCGGAGGTTCTTGAGCGCGTAGACGTTGACTGGGATCAGAAAGCGGATTGGCTAGACGCTCACTGCAAGCGCTCGGATGAGAGTGTTGCGGGATTTATCGAACGAATGGCACCGATCTTCGAGTCGGCAGACATCCTGTACTTCAATACTGTCCGCCACTTTTGGGCAGAGCTATGCGAAATTCCTTTCGCGGCACCTTCGATCCTACGGGTTCATAACGCCCATGCGGATCTTGCCCCGGCCAGTCATTTCTATCGTCCATTGATGAAATTCCCCGCCATCCTTTCTCATCTTATACGCAAAGTTCTGATTGCTGGCGAGTGGCGTCAGCGGAGGCAATTCCTGGCCCACATCAATTATTTTATGTTCCCCAACCGCGCGATTTCCAATTATGTTGCTGAACAGGGTTGGGTTGGCAGCGAAAGAATACTGCCACCTGTCATGCCCTTCGGATTTCTGGGCGAAACACACTCGTCGGAAAAACTCACCGGACAAAAGCAGTGCATAACTATCGCGATTACCGGCAAAGTCACCAATGCGAAAAAGGATTACGACCTGGTCTATCGGGCATTACGTCAGTGCCTGGGGCAGTTGAAACTGCCGCTCAAGCTTATTCTACTAGGGAAGGCGTCGGGTAAACAGGCCGAGCGCATCGTCCAAAAGTTCGCTTCTCTGGAATGCGCACAGTTTTCGCTGGACTACAGCCGCGACTACGTCAGCTCTGAGGACTTTGAGCAGAAGGTCTCTGAAGTGGATTTTCTGCTGGCACCGATCAAGATCGAGACGCACTTTAGGAAGTACCGGGAGGTGTACGGGAAGAGTAAAATGTCAGGCATCGAAAATGACGTTTTGCTGTATCGGAAACCGTCACTGGTGACTGCCCGCTACCGGATTCTCGATGATATCGACCGGGTCGTCGAGTATTTCGAGCCAACTCCGGAAGCCCTGGCGGCTGCTTTGAAAAGCTGGGTAAAAGACCAGAAATATCTGGATCTGCAGGCATCGTTTGGGGCAATGAGCCAGTATCGTCCGGCCACGGTGGCTCGGGAATTCCATCAATTGTGTGAGCAGCTAATGGCCGTAACCCGATCTGAATTGGAAAACTGAGTTCATCTTATTGCGACCAACCAGCGAGTAACCGCGAGACTGGATGGTCTGGAAAAGATCGGTTTTCCACTGTTTCTCTGAGTTCTCAATGATCAGAAGACGCGGAAGCAAAGCGTCCGGGGCCGCATCTAGAAACGGAGTGAGCGCCAGATCTTCTGCCCCTTCAATATCAATCTTCAAAGCATCTATTCGATCAATTCCAAGCTCGGATAGAACAGGGAGCAATGGCCTGCATCTAATGTTTACGCCTTGCCGGCTATTGCCCGGGTGTGGCACCGTTTCAGGCCCCGAGTCAGAACCTCTTATGCTGCTTTCTCCCAGATTCCCTGCATTAAGATGAAGAAAGAAACTGGTTTCTTCGTCAGCAATACCATGGTCCAGTACCCGGATATTACTCTGCTCGAATTGCGGGTTTGCCTCAATATTGAACAAAAGGCGCGTCAGGGTGACGGGGTTCGGCTCGAAGGCAATGATCCTTCCCTTGTCGGAACCCATCGCGGCGATGGCTGTGAGGGTATACAGCCCCACATTGGCCCCAATATCGATGAAGGTTCCGCCATTGGCGAGAGCCTGACTGAGTATTTGCCGCTCGGCTCGGTCATAGCGCCAGGGCGTAAAGACGAACTTTTTTTCTGAATAATTGTCGGTGAACTGGCACCGGAGGTTGATGCCTTCCACCTGAATGTCGATTGGCAGGCGGGATGTCTGTTTTATCAGGGCCTTGCGGGTCAGGGGGGCTAGCAGGCGGCTGACGATTCCGCCCTTGTTGTCGTGGCACAGAGTTATCAGCACCTGCCAGAGTGCCGAAGGCTTCCGGCTTCCGAACGTCTCTTGTCCTGATGTCATTTCACGGCTTCCTGATGAGTCCTGGTAGGGGCTTCTGACAAGGCCAACTGCTCAATACCATGCTCTGTACGTGTTTTGCGCTGCTTCTCACTATCTACCCGCAATGCCTTGTTGGCAGCGACCAGCTCGGGGTCTTTGTAGCCACGCTTGTGGTCAAGGTGAATGACAATCGCATTGTATCGAACGTGTTTTGGTTTCACGCCCGAGTTTGCCAGTCGTACCCCAAACTCCCGATCCAGCCCACCCCAGGGCATACGTTCGTCAAAGCCGTTGACCGCAAGAATATCTTTCAGCCAGGCTGAGCCGTTCGATCCTTTGAAATTACAGGCCGTGGGGGTGAGGGCGTTAAATACGGCGGCCCTGAGCGGTCCGGCAGTGAGCTTGCTGTTTTTGTAGCTTTTTTTCAGGCCGTGAGCCTTGAGCCAGTCGAGCTGAAAACACCGTCCCGAGACAATATCGTCGCGGGTGATGGTCTCGCTGGTGCTCATCGGGAGCTTGTGATAGCCACCGGAAAGATAGGTGGAAGGTCTTGCCTCCTTCGCATGCACTTCGAGGAAATCTGCTCGGGGAATGCAGTCGCCATCGGTAAAGACCACATAATCAGATTCGACCTCCAGGATCGACTTGTTCAGTATCCGGCACTTGCGGAAACCCTTGTCTTCCTGCCAGACATGTTTGATGGTCAGCCCTGTTTCGCTTCTCAGGCGGTCAATGACGTCCCTGGTTTCTCCGGTTGAGCCGTCGTCACCGATAATAATCTCGAAGTCTTTGTGGGTCTGGACGCTATACCCCCACAATACTTTCTCGAGCCATTCCGGTGAGTTGTAGGTCGTCATTATGACTGAAAGTTTCATTCAGGCGGTCCTGTCAAAAATCACTGGTAGAAGCGGGAAAGCTCGCGTAAAACTTCCGCTGTGATGCCGGGCTTAAGCTTATAGCCTGATACAGGCTCAAGCTCACTGTCGAGGACATCAACCGAGCCCGAAGCATTCTTTACTATCTTAATGTCGTTCACCAGCAGAGCATAATCCATGTAACTGTGGGCAATACTCCACGGATGTTCTCCGGGTGTAAATAGCCCGTTGCCGGTTGCGTAGGTTTCGACTGGTGTCTGGCTGCACCCCAGTGCGTTTTTCATCAGCGTTGGGGCTACGTCGAAATTCTCGGTTCTGTGACTGATTCGTTGCGCTTCTTTGCCCGGCCAGTGCACCACCATAGGCACTCTCAGCTGATACTGGCCGAAGTTACTGCCATGACCCCAGTAATTCTTGCCGTATTCGTTGAACTCCTGACCGTGGTCCCCGGTAATCATGACGATGGTGTTGTCGAGTATCTTCCGGTTTCTCAGGTCATCCAGCACCCGGCCAACCTGATTGTCCACGTAGTGCAGGGTTGATTTGTAGTTGTTCTTGATCAGTTCCGGGTTGAAGTCGTTGTCCAGCTCCAGTTTATTGACCGACTCCCAGTAGGGCTGGAATTTGACCGGGTAGTCGTCCGGTACGCGGTGGTTATGGGGCGTGTCGTAGAACAGGAATCCGAAAAACGGCTGCTCGGGTTTGCGCCCTGATTCGGTGAAATCAAGCCAGTCTTTGGTGATCTGTACGTCCCGGTCCCAGGGTTCTTCGCCCGGTGTTTTCAGGCGAAGATCGGGAATGGATGAGAATACATTCTGATCGAAGGCGGGGCTAACCAGCGTCGCTGAGCCCAGTACCTTTGTCTGATAGCCCAGCTCCTGCATCCGGTTTATTGCTACCGGTGGTTCTTTGACGGCGGTGAAGGCGTCCCAGTAGCTGGCAGGTAGCGAATACAACAGGGTGAATATGCCGGGCTTGGTGGCATTGCCGTTGCTGTAGTGATTCTCGAACACAATGCTGTTTTCTGCGAATTGATGAATGTTGGGCATCCAACGGGGGGCTAGCATGTCCCAGCGCGCTCCGTCTATTACGATCATCAGCACGTTGGGTTTGCGGTCCGGCTGTGAACAACTCAGCGGCTGAGTAGGGTAGTTCAGTTGGCTTCCACCACTGGCATCGCCCAGCAATCGGGCAGGCTGGTTTTGCCGGACTTTCTGCGGGTCAACCAGGCCTACTTCGTTCATAAAGCGCTTAGCGGTGGCGGCATAATAGAGGGGAACATGGCGGGTGACGCTGGTGATGCGTGTGTCATAATTTGCATCGGCCCATGCGTGCCAGCCGTGGGCAACCGCCTGCAGGCTGATCATGACCACAAAGGCCCCGCTCAGCCAGCGTGCCTTTGGACGTTTCCGCCAAAGCAGGAAGGCCACTGCACTTTCGATAACCAGAATGCCGGCAAAAACCAGGGCGGCGGTTGCCCATAGCTGCCAGGAAAATGAGAAGGTGTCGGTTCCGCTGCCCAGCGCCAGTTCCAGCACAAAGGACGAGAGGTGAAACCGGTAAAGGGAATAGGCGACCGTGTCCAGAACAATCAGCGCAATGCCCACACTGGCATAGAAAACGGCCAGGGTCGCTAGGCTTCGTCTAAAAGGCAGAAAAACAGAAAGGGCGAGCAGCGGCAGCGATGTCAGCCACGCCAGAACCGCAAACTGGCCGGGATAGAGTAGCGTGACGTAAGCGGCCGTCTGCGTGTCAGGAATGTTCATCCAGGGCAAATAGCGCAGGCCCACCATCAGGGCGATCAGCCCGTTGGCGAAGATGAACCAGGATAACCAGGCCGTCCGTTGCCCGAGCGTAGTGCTTCGTTTCATAGACTGAGGATCCGGTTAAAGGGCGCTGAATACGCTGCGCGCAGAGCTATAGATTACTGTTTGATGACGCGCCGTTAGAATCCGTGGTTTCCGTGGTATCGTTTTTACCGACTCAAAGGACCCGCAATGAAACTGCCCTTATCCGTTTACTACATCACTCTGAACGAAGAGCTGCGATTGCCGGAATCACTGGCGAAAGTGGCTGGGTGGGCAGATGAAATCATCGTGGTCGATTCCGGAAGCACTGACAGAACCCGGGAGATTGCCGAGGCTGCAGGTGCCCGGTTTGTCCACAATGACTGGGAAGGCTTTGCCTGCCAGAAAGCGTTTGCCGCCAGTCTCTGCCGGAACGACTGGGTGCTGGATCTTGATGCGGATGAAGTCCTTTCTGACAAGCTGGTTCGCACTGTCAAAGAGGTTTTCTCAAAGCCCGTGGATGCCGATATTGCAGGTTTCCGGATGCGCTGGGTGCTCTCGCAGCCCGACTCCCGGCATCCCTTTCGGCACGATAAGTCGAAAAAGATTCTCAGGCTCTACAATCGGAAGATGGCGGCCATCGAGGCGCAGAAAGGCAGCAATGACGACCGGCCCCGGGTAAAGTCCGGGCGGGTTGTGGATCTGGAAGGCGACGTGCTGCATCGCACCCTGATTTCACTGGAGCAGATGGAGCGCAAGTATTGCCAGTTGTCCTCGGAGCAGGCCCGTTTTATGGCGGAAAAGGGGCGAAAGATTTCCAGCGCGCGGTTGTTTGTGGAGTTTCCTCTGAAGTTTCTAAAATATTACCTGCTGCACCGACAGATACTGAACGGCTGGTTTGGGCTGAGCGTTGCAATCACCGCTGCCAATCGCAATTTTATGCGACTGGCCAAGGCCAGGGAGCTTCAGATGCTGGCTGCGCTGGATAAGGAACGCGCTCGCAAGTAGCTATGCGCCTGCCTCACGCTGGCGGACTCGAAACCAGTGCGTCGTAGTAAAGCGCCTCGGTTTGTGCCGCCATGGCCTGCAACGTCAGGTTGCTGGCGGCGAAGGCCATGGCCGACTGTTCGGCCCGGTTCAGGTCCGCCAGATCGGACAGGGACCGGGTGAGCAGGCGCGCAAGGTCCTCCTCGTTATGGCCTTTGCTGATGGCTGCGGCTGGCAGAATATCCCTGGGCCCGGATACCGGTGTGGACACAACCGGGCAGCCTGCCAGTAGGGATTCCATCAGCACGTAGGGGAACCCTTCGCGCTGGGAGCTGATCACCGTCAGCTGTGCCTGCTTATAGGCCGGAGTCAGATCCTGGCGGAAACCGGCCAGGGTCACTCGCTCTTCCAGCCCTGATTGCCGGATCAGCCGTTCCAGTGACCGTCGCTGGCTGCCATCGCCGAAAATGGTCAGATGGCAGGGGACAGCAGAGGTATCAAGTCTCGACCAGGCCCTCACGAGCGTATCGAACCCCTTCACGGGTTCCAGTCTACCCGCTGCGATCACGTTAACGGTTCTTTGCGGAAGAACCGGATCGACGTTTTCAGGCATGCCCTGGCGATTCGTATCCACGCCGTTATAGATAAGTTGCTTGCGAGGATGAGTCAGTGCTTCGAAAATCTGCGGGCTGACGGCAATAACCCGATCGAGGCGGTCGAATGCCCTGTGGCTGGATTTGATGCCATGAACTGTGCCGGTCGTGACCTTTGCCAGCCTGCGGGTTGCGCTGGCCATCTGCGCCGCCTTGTTGCCCTGGGCGTGCAGAACGTCTGGCGACAACCGTTTCAGGCAACGGTGAAAGGCCAGCTTCAGCCAGGGATGGCGGCGCCCCAGTTGAACAGGAAGTGCATGAAACGTTGTTCCCGCCGAGAACCTTTCCCGGTAATGCGAATGGCCAAGCACATGAACATGGTGCCCCAGCCCGGACAGCGCAGTGGCCAGATCGGAGGTGTGTTGTTCCATGCCGCCCCAGGCAGTGCCGGGTGTAGCCAGCAGGAATGCAATGGTCAGGCGTGCGGGCGGGTTCGTGTCAGTCATGTGGGTTGTTGCAGCAAGGTCTGGTATATACCCAGAGTAGCTTCCGTCTGCGCTTCCAACCTGAATCGATGGGGAACCTCAATAGCGGGTGGGCCGGCGTTCAGCTGGCGGGAAACTGCCCGGGCGAAGGCTTCGATGTCGTCCGGTGGCACCAGGCCTTCCCTGAAACAGGCCTGCAGGGTTTCAGCGGCTCCTCCCCGGTTGTAAGCAATCACCGGGGTGCCGGAGGCCAGGGCTTCGGTCACCGTCCGGCCGAAGGGTTCCGGTTTGGTGCTCATATGGCAAACCACGTCGGCCAGCAGGTACAGGGTGGTCATGTCATTGCGCTGGCCCAGAAAACTGACCTTGTCAGTGAGATCCAGGCGCGCACGCTCTTTTTCCAGCTCCTCAAGAAAATGCTCCTTACCTGGCTCAGCGCCGCCGGCAATAATGCCATGGCAGTCGGGTCTTTCCTGAACCAGCTCCGCCATCATGGCCAGAAAATCCATCTGGCCTTTCCAGCGCGAAATCCGCCCGGGCATCATAATGATTTTTCTATCGGCCAACTGCGGGTAATGTCGGAACCAACGGTCGAGCCATTGTCTGCTGAGTTCCCGCTGGCGGAAGGCATCCACGTCTACTCCACGCTGGATGACGGTCAGCCTCTCCTCTGGGACCGGAAAGTTTTTCAGAACATAGTCCCGGACACACTGGGATACCGCAATGACATGGTCGGCCCGGGTCATGATGGCGCTGTAGGGATTGACCGAGTACATGCCATGAAAGGTGGATACAACAAGAGGGCGTGCGTTAGTCGGGAGGCTTTTCATGGCAAGAAAAACGATCCAGGCCGGCATGCGGGAGCGGACATGCACAATGTCCGGTTTCAGCTCCAGCAGCAGTCTTCGCATCGGCAGAATCTGCCCGAAAGAGGCCGGGTTCTTCCGGTGGATTGGCATGAATATGTGTTTGGAGCCCTGGCCCCGTAGCTGTTCTGCCATGGGGCCGCCTCTTGAAACGACGAAGGATTCATGGCCGCGTTTAACCAGTTCGGCGGCGAATTCCACCGTGCCACGCTCAACGCCGCCGCTGTAAAGTGCTGGCAGGGCCTGAAGAATCCTCAAAGCTTTGCCTCCCTGCTCTGGCGTTGAACAGGTTTGTGATGGTGGGGCAGGAGCCCCTGTTCAAGCACCCAGAGGGCGGCGCGATTGGCTTCCCACAGGGTGTCGGCTCTAGTGACGTTGCCAGACATAACCCTTGAATGATCGCGGAATAGCGCAACGTATCCCCCCTTTCTCAGCCGGCCTACGCCCTCGGCAACACGGCTTCCGGCTTTTGCCGGGATCTCGAACAGCCCGGTGGGCACGCCCGAGGTTGCCGCTTCACACACCATCGACATGCTGTCGGGTGTTACCCAGACGGCCCGGGATGCAGCAAGCTTGTGGCTGAGCCAGTCCTGATAAGTTTGCTCGGGGTGCACAACGGCAACCCGCGACCCGGCGAGCTGATCCAGTCGATCCTGCAGTGCCCTGGGAGTTCGCCGGGAGCTGCTGATGGTCCAGCCCCAGTCCGGATACCGGCTGATCAGTTCCGAGAGCTGCTCCAGAATCGCGTCATCTTTCCAGTCAAAGTGGGGCGATGGCCCTCCCAAAAGCACCAGCGCTTCCTGTTTTTCCGTGATTCTTGCCAGTGGTGTGATGGCATTTACAACACCTTCGGTGACCAGGACGCGTGAAGAGGGCGGCACACGGTCATGGGCGGGAATCATGGCGGCGCTGATCAACCTGACTGGAAAGTCCGGCTTCATCATCACCAGTGTTCTGGCTTTTTTGAATTTTCTCAAGGCAAGTAAAAGCCGATGAGTGCTGGAACCGGCCGCGATAATGAGATCCGGATCCGGGAGCTCCGGGTCTTGCAGGGGCGGCGGCCTGGTCAGTAAAACCCGCCAGAAAGGAACTTTGGTCAGCGACGCGTCGACCCAGTGCAGGCTAGCCCCGGCCAGCACCCGAAGC
The DNA here is from genome assembly GCF_008795985.1 of Marinobacter halotolerans. Taxonomy (NCBI): domain Bacteria; kingdom Pseudomonadati; phylum Pseudomonadota; class Gammaproteobacteria; order Pseudomonadales; family Marinobacteraceae; genus Marinobacter; species Marinobacter halotolerans. The sequence goes on from NZ_VMHP01000003.1 coordinate 89,918, forward strand.
CTGTTGCCAAGGCCTTTGAGCTGGCTACGGTGGCCCGGCTTGTTGTCGGTCAGAAGCCAGATGACCGGCGCTTCTGCAGGCTGCTTAGAGTGCTCAGGCATGCTTTTCAGGTGCGGTCATAAAGACTGGGATCCCCGGGGTTGGGGCGCGTTTTGAATCGGCGATGCATCCAGAGGTATTGGTCCGGCTGTTTGCGGATTTCATTTTCGATGGTCCTGTTTACCAGTGTGGCATCGGCCAGGTCATCGCCGCTGGGGAAGTTCTCCAGTGGCGCCTGGAAGAAAATGTCGTACCCCGGGACGTCCGTTCGACGGAAGTGACTGAAAGGTACCACGGCGCAGCCACTGCTCTTCGCTATGCGGGACGTAGCGGTAATGGATCCCGCAGGCACATCGAAGAAGGGCGCGAATACGATGTCCTTGCGGCCGTAATCCTGATCGGTTGCGTACCAGACAATGCGGTTCTTCTTGAGCTGTCTGAGCAGGCCACGCAGGTTTCTGGCATCCAGCACCTGGCCATATCGGCGCTCCCGGGCACGGGTCATCACGGCGTTGATCAGCGGGTTATTGTGGTCTCGTTGCATGACGTCTGCATTGATGTACTCGGTCACCAGGCTGCCGCCCAGATCCAGTGTACTGTAATGTCCGCCGAGCAGCAGCACGCCTTTGCCTCTGGCCAGTGCTTCATCCAGATGCTCCAGCCCGTATACATTGGTCATTGGCAGGTAAGATGCCGGGTCCCGGAACCAGGCCAGCCCCAGTTCCATGACGCCGATGCCGTTGGCCCGGAAGGATTGCCGCACCAGGGCCTGTTTCTGGTTTTCCGTTAGCTCGGGAAAACACAGGCGAATGTTTACATCGGTGATGTGGCGCCGTTTTGATGCAAAGCGCCAGGTCAGTTCCCCAAGTTTTTCCCCCAGCCACCACTGCCACCGCAATGGAAGCCTTGCAGCCGCCCACATAATAAAAATGGCTAGCCAGGTGGGCCACCAACGAGGATGCAGGTAGTGTGTGTATCGGGTATCCCGACCCCGTTCTCGTGCTTTTGTCACTAATCTTTCACTCTCTTTGCTAAAGAATGAAACCAAGTTTAGCAGGGCCGAAGACAGTGCCTAAAGCAGCATTTCCCGCAACCCGCTGCCCGGCAGACGTTCCGGGCAGCTTTCTGTAGAATGTCCTCGGTCCGAGCCTGCCCGGGGAAATAATGCTTCATTTTCTGTACTCACTGTTTTTTCGTATCGCGCTGCCGTTCGTGATTTTCCGCCTGTGGTGGAACGGGCGAAAGAATCCCGATGCATTTGTGCACTGGCAGGAGCGGCTGGGCTACGTTGACGAGGCTAGCGAACCGGTGATCTGGGTGCATGCGGTATCAGTCGGCGAAACGATTGCCGCAGCGCCGTTGGTGAAGGCGCTGTTGCGGCGTAATCCAGGTATTCCCGTCCTGATGACGGCAATGACCGCAACCGGCTCTGCCCGGGCCAAAGCCCTGTTCGGGGATCGGGTGCTTTACGCGTTTTCCCCGTACGATACCCCTGGCGCGGTCAGGCGGTTTGTGGACCGGGTCAGGCCGCGGGCACTGGTGATCATGGAAACCGAGCTCTGGCCGAATATGATCTCCCTCAGCAAGCGGCGGAATGTGCCCATATTTCTGATTAATGCCCGCTTGTCCGAGCGCTCCGCCCGAGGGTATGAACGGGTGTCGTCACTGGTGAAGCCTTTGCTGCGAAGCATCCGGTGGATCGCGGCCCAGGCTGAGGAAGACGCCAACCGCTTCCTGAGAATCGGCGCCACTCCGGCATCGGTGTCGGTCACCGGCAGTATCAAGTTCGATGTGGATATTTCCGACCGGATACGATCGGAGGCGGTTGCTCTTCGCCAAAGGCTGGGGTTGGATCGGTCGGTGTGGATTGCTGCCAGTACCCATGAAGGCGAGGACAGGGAAATTCTGGAAGCCCACCGGGCGGTGCTGGCGCGCCACCCAGGTGCGCGTCTGGTGATTGTTCCCAGGCACCCGGAGCGGTTTGCAGCGGTCGCGTCCCTGATCACCTCCATGGGGTTCACCTTGAAGCGCCGGTCTGACGAATCCGCGCCGTCCGGTGGCGGGCAAGCGGATGACGTAAACATCCCTGATGAGGAGTTCGAGGTATACCTGGGTGACACCATGGGCGAATTGCTGATGCTTTACGGTGCGTCCGACCTTGCCTTCGTCGGCGGCTCCCTGATCGAGCGCGGTGGTCATAACCCCCTGGAGCCGGCGGCATGGGGATTGCCGGTTCTGTCAGGGCCTCATATCTTCAATTTCGAGACGATTTACAGCCAGCTGTCGGACGGGCAGGGCGTTTTTATGACGCCTTCATCCCAGTCACTCGCGGAGTGTGTAATCCGCCTGTTCGACGATCAGCCCTCTGCCATTAAAGCCGGACAGAACGCATTGGCCGTGGTGAACGCCAATCGTGGAGCACTGGAACGGGTAGTTGACGGGATTATCGAAAGGGTTTGATGCTGGCAGCCGGGAAGCGGTCGCTTCCCGGCGCCCCCCTTACTGAACCGGGTTGTCGAGCGTGTCATCCTCATCCGCCAGGGCCTGGATGCCCGGTGCTTCGGCACTCAGCCAGTTGTTCAACTGAACCAGATCTTCCGGGCTCAGAGTGCCTGAAGCCTGCTTTAGCTGCAGGGAATTGACGATGTAGTCATACCGAGCATTGGCAAAATCCCTCAGTGCCACAAAGTAGTTTCTCTGGGCATCCAGTACTTCCACGATGTTGCGGGTGCCTACTTCGTATCCTGCCCGGGTTGCATTCAACGCGCTACGACGGGAAACGATGGTTTGTGACAGGGCCGATGCTGACTGGATGTTGGTGTTTACGTTGCTGTATAAGCTCCGGGTGTTCACCCGGATATCCCGCCTGATGGTTTCCAGCGACTGCTCGGCGGCAATTACCAGCGATCTTTGCTGGCGAACACCGGCCTGGGTGCCGCCACCCATGTAAAGCGGGACATTGAGCGTAATGCCAATCTGGGCTTCGGTGGTCGTGCCATCCCGCTGGCTTTGCAGTGTGGCTGCCTGCTCCAGACCGCTGATGTCTGTTTTTCCGTAGGAAGCGTTCAGATCAAGCGTTGGCAGGTGTCCTGATTTAGCGGTTCTAAGATTGGCTTCGGTGGCATTGAGCTCAAAAAGGGCCGAGCGGATCTGCCAGTTCTGATCAAGTGCGGTTTCTGCCCAGACTGCCGGATCCGTTGGCTGAGGTTGGCTGAGCGGGAAGTTGCGCCGAAGGTTTTCCAGTTCCTCGTCGTAGTCGCCGGTCAGTCTCGCAAGCTGTTCACGGGCAATGGCAAGCTCGCTTTCCGCGGCTATCCGCTGGCTTTTGCTGGCGTCGTAGGTGGCGCGAGCCTCGTAGACTTCAGTAATTGCGATCAACCCTACGTCAAAGCGCTCCTGAGCCTGCTCGTACTGGCGCTGGAAAGCCGCTTCGGCTGATCGTGCCACGGTGAGATTGTCCGCCGCGCGCAAAACACCAAAGTAGCCTGACGCCACATCCAGAATCAGCTGCTGCTGAGCAAGGTTGTATTCGGCACGCGCTGCCTCGGTCTGGAACTGGCTGGCGTCATAACGGAACCACTCTTCGGCGCGGAACAGGGGTTGGGTCAGTCGCACGCCATAGGCCAGGGTCTCGTAACTTACATCCTGGCTTGGACCGTCTGAATCGGTGTAATTTGCCTCGCCGAAGCCGACGATCTGCGGCAAAAGGGCGCTGCGGGTTACGTCGCTGGCGGCCTGTTGAGCCTCAAAGGTGGCCCGGGCGGTGGCGATTCCGGAATCGTAGGAGATTGCTTTCGTGTAGGTCTCCACCAGATCCATGGACAGAGCAGGCTGGGCCGCAAGCAGGCCGATGAGCCCGGAAAGCAGTCGTTTCTTCATGATGTCTCCTAACGTTAACGCGCGTCGAAACCGCATTATGGACAATAATCCGGGCGACCTCTACACTTGTCATTGGCACTGATTGACAGTGTCACCTAATTGAATTCGCGTCTTGACGGGGTGCTGGCATCAGTTTTCTGATTTGCCGGCTGAGATTGCAACGCAGAACCCGCGACCTGATCCGGATAATACCGGCGTAGGGATTAAGACTTTCGATTGTGTGTCACGCGCCTAGCGTGAATCCGCCTCCGTCATACGCGACCCGAAATCCAACCTTCAGGGGCGCAACATGACCGAACTTCCTTCCTATCTCAGCGATTCCGCCAAAGTCGATTCAGCCGCCATCAAGCCGCTGCCGCAATCGCGAAAAATATACGTACAGGGTAGCCGACCCGATCTGCGGGTGCCTATGCGGGAAATTACCGTGGGCGACACTCCCACCGACATGGGTGGCGAGAAGAATCCACCGGTGGCGGTCTATGACACCTCCGGTCCCTACAGCGACCCGGAAGCCAAGATTGATTTGCGCAAGGGTTTGAAACCAATCCGTTCCGCCTGGATTGAAGAGCGCGGGGATGTGGAACAGCTTGCAGACTATACCTCTGAATTTACCCGCCGAAGAATGAAAGATCCGCAGCTTGATCCGCTGCGGTTTATGGACGAACGCAAACCACTTCGGGCAAAGCCGGGCAAAAATGTTAGCCAGATGCACTATGCACGGCAGGGCATTATCACGCCGGAAATGGAATTTATTGCGATCCGCGAGAGCATGAAACTTCAGGAGGCTCGTGAACAGGGGCTCCTCGCAGACCAGCACCCGGGCCAGTCCTTCGGCGCCTCTCTGCCACAGGAGATCACGCCGGAGTTTGTCCGGGACGAGGTCGCTCGGGGCCGGGCCATCATTCCTGCCAACATCAACCATCCGGAAACCGAGCCCATGATCATCGGCCGCAATTTCCTCGTGAAGATTAACGGCAACATTGGCAATTCGGCGGTCAGCTCCTCCATTGAGGAAGAGGTGGAAAAACTCACCTGGGGTACCCGCTGGGGCTCCGATACCATCATGGACCTGTCCACCGGCAAGAACATTCATGAGACCCGAGAATGGATCATTCGTAACTCGCCGGTGCCGATCGGTACTGTGCCTATTTACCAGGCTCTGGAAAAAGTCGGCGGCGCCGCGGAGGATCTGACCTGGGAAATTTTCCGGGATACCCTCATTGAGCAGGCGGAGCAGGGCGTGGATTACTTCACCATTCATGCCGGCGTGCGCCTGCATCATGTTCCCATGACCGCCAAGCGCACCACCGGCATTGTCTCCCGTGGCGGCTCGATCATGGCCAAGTGGTGCCTGGCGCATCACAAGGAAAGCTTCCTGTACGAGCATTTCGAAGACATCTGCGAAATTATGAAAGCCTACGACGTCTCGTTCAGCCTGGGGGATGGTCTGCGCCCGGGCTCCATTGCCGATGCCAACGACGAGGCCCAGTTCGGCGAACTGGAAACCCTGGGCGAACTGACCAAGATTGCCTGGAAGCATGATGTGCAGTGCATGATCGAAGGCCCCGGGCATGTACCCATGCAGCTGATCAAGGAGAACATGGACAAGCAGCTGGAGTGCTGTGACGAGGCGCCTTTTTACACTCTCGGGCCGCTGACCACCGACATTGCGCCGGGTTACGATCACATCACCTCAGGCATCGGTGCTGCGATGATCGGCTGGTTCGGTTGTGCCATGCTTTGCTACGTCACGCCCAAAGAACACCTGGGCCTGCCCAACAAGGACGATGTCAAAACCGGCATCATCACCTACAAGATCGCCGCCCATGCTGCAGATCTCGCGAAAGGCCATCCTGGCGCCCAGATCCGCGACAACGCTCTGTCCAAGGCCCGTTTCGAGTTCCGCTGGGAAGACCAGTTCAACCTGGGTCTGGACCCGGACACCGCCCGTGCTTACCACGATGAAACCCTGCCGAAAGAGTCTGCCAAAGTGGCGCACTTCTGTTCCATGTGCGGGCCGAAGTTCTGCTCCATGCAGATTTCCCAGGAGGTTCGGGAGTACGCGAAGGAGCACGGCATTGATGAGGTTTCGGCGGTGGACGCCGGCATGAAAGAGAAGTCGCGGGAGTTTGTGGAGGCTGGATCCAAGCTTTATGACAAGGTCTGAGTTGGTTTCCTAGCCTGCTCGGTTGGGTGCAGGCGCCCACCGTGGCCCTGCACCCGAAAGGCAGGCCCGGGGGTAGGCTTGCAGCCCAACCCAACTACCGGCTATCGTTCAAAGTTGATCCGCTGATCCATAGCCAGGTGCAGTATGACCAGACCATTCCAGTTCAAAGCGAACGACGTCAAAGTCGAGAAACGCGAAACCGTCTTCCAGGGTTTCTTCCGCATGGACAAGCTCTGGCTGAGACACCCACGATTTGATGGCACGGAAATGCCCACCTTTACCCGCGAGCTCTTCATCCGGGGGGATGCCACCTGCGTATTACCCTACGACCCTGATCGGGACGAAGTGGTTCTGCTGGAGCAGTTCCGCCTGGGCGCCATTGGCCGTGACCAGTCACCTTGGCTGCTCGAACTCGTGGCGGGCATGAATGAAGAGGGCGAGTCGCCGGAAGAGGTTGCCCAGCGGGAAGGCCAGGAGGAAGCAGGGCTGACCTTCACACCCCTGGAAAAAATCTGTGATTATCTTGTCTCGCCTGGAGGAACCACGGAACTGGTGCACCTTTATTGCGGTCGTATCAGCACCGAGTCTGCTGGCGGTCTGTTTGGCATGGAAGACGAGCACGAAGATATCCGTGCCCACGTATTCAGTGCCGACGACGCCATCGCAATGATTTATGATGGACGAATAAATAACGCTGCGGCCATTATCGCCCTGCAGTGGTTACAATTGAACCGCCCGCGCCTGCGGGAAGGCTGGAGTTAGAATGACCGAATGGGTGATGAAGCCCCGCCGCTATGTGCCGGACCTGAGGCGGTTTGGTGCGCTGTGCGACGGTAATTACATGCGCCTGCACCGCCTTCGTAAACTCGAAGCTGGCGGGCAGCCGGTCTGTGAATTTGAACTCCACCGGCAGGACCAGTACCTGGGAAGGGTTCGAATCCAGGTTCTCCAGGTTGCGAAGTTCACGGAGACCCTGCTTCTCGAGCAGATCCACAACGCTGGCCGATGGCTGAATAACCCGCAACTGACGGTTCGGGTCTATCACGATGCGGCCATGGCCGAGGTCATCAGTTGTTACCGGGACAGCCAGATCGCGCCGGTTAACGACTACCCCAACCGATTCATGCACCATCCCGACGAAAAGGTTCAGGTGAACAGTTTTCTGGCCGACTGGCTGGATTACTGTCTAAAGTTCGGCCACCTGCCTATGGAGCATTCCGTGTGGACCGGTGAGGGCGTGGACTAAGGTTGAATGTCGGCGCTCTCGCGTCTGCCATAGGATTGTGCGGGTTGGAGTGTGTCGAAGTTGTCAAAATCGGCAATTTGAAGCAGTGGTCTGGATGGAATGTGACGGAATTCGGGACCTTAGGGCCTATTCCCAATAATCTGTAAGGCATTCTTCTTTGGATTGCTCAATTTGAGAGCCCTGAAACCAAAAGTGTCATGACAGAAAACGATCCCCAAAAGCCTCTTCGGGTGCTACAGATCACCGATCCTCATCTCATGGCCGACCCTGACGGGGCGCTTTTGGGCGTTAACACCAGAGATAGCCTGGATGCGGTCATCGCCCAGGTGCTGAAGGATCATGGCCAGCCTGATCTGATTCTGGCTACCGGGGATATCGCACAGGATGCCTCTGAAGAGGCTTACCGCCTGTTTGGTGAAAAGCTGAGGGCTTTCAATTGCGAATCTGTCTGGATAGCTGGCAATCACGACGATGCGTCGGTTCTGATGCCGATAGCCACCGAACTTAACGCCAGCCATCGTCATGTCGTCAGGGGCGGCTGGCAGTTTGTGCTTCTGGACACGTCAGTGCCGGGCAAAGTTCACGGCCATCTTCCTGAATCAGAGCTGGATTTTCTTGAAAAGACGCTTAGCGATAATCCAGACAGGCCTGCTCTCATTGCCCTGCATCACCACCCGGTGGATATTGATACGCGCTGGATGTCGGCCATCGGCTTGCAGAACAACGACGATTTCTGGCGCATTGTGGATCGCTTTCCCCAGGTGAAAACCGTTCTCTGGGGCCACATCCATCAGGAATACGATGAATATCGCAAGGGCGTCAGATTGCTGGCAACACCGTCAACCTGCATCCAGTTTACAGCAGGTTCGTTGAAGTTCTCGGTAGAAGAGAAGGCACCCGGTTACCGTTGGTTCGAGATGAAACCCGACGGCGAGTTCACCACGCACGTGAAACGCTCGGAAGGCTTCGTGTTCGAGCTGGATATGGACAGCACTGGCTATTGAATCGCGATGACAGGGCCCCAGGCGATGGACGGGTAGATGCTGTTATCTGCCGGGTAACCTGTATATAATTTCCGGCGGCCCAGGAATGGCGCCCAAGCAAAAGCCATCAGGATCTTCAAGGACCGAAGACATGCCCCAGGCAAGTGGACTGCAGTTCACCGCCACCATTGGCGGACTCCCCCGGGATTTTTTCACCGTTGTCGGCTTCGAGCTGACGGAAACCCTGTCGAGCCTGTTCCAAGGACGGCTGAACCTGGCCAGCACCTTCTCGGATATTTCAGCGTCTGACGTACTGGAACAACCAGTCGATCTGGTGGTGTGGCAGCACGGCGAACCCCTGCGCCGCTTCACCGGCGTGATCAACGAATTCGCCCGGGGCGACACCGGCCACCGCCGCACCCGCTATGAAGTCATCATCCAGCCGCCCTTATGGCGCCTTGGGCTGATGCACAACAGCCGCATCTTCCAGACCCAGTCCACCGACGCCATCGTCAAAACCCTGCTGGAAGAGCGGGGCATCATCGATACCACCTTCGACCTGAAACGCACCCCCATCGAGCGGGAATACTGCGTCCAGCATCGGGAAAGCGACTTATCTTTCATTAAGCGCCTTTCTGCCGAAGAAGGCTGGCATTACCGCTACAGCCACGGTGACGTCAACGGCGAAGAACAGCCGCAACTGATCATCGCCGACCACCACGGCGACGCCCCCAGACTGGCGCCGGCCGAATACAACGCCAAAGCCGGCGGCAGCACGAAGCACCCGGCCATCTTCCGGTTCCGTTATCAGGAAAGAGTCCGCGCCGCCTCCGTGGCCATGAAGGACTATACCTTCAAGAATCCCGCCTATGCCCTGATGCACGAGCACCAGGCCGACAAGTTGGAAGCCCAACGGGAAGACTACCAACACTACGACTACCCCGGCCGCTTCAAGGCCGACGCCAGCGGCCAGCCCTTTACCGAAGCCAGACTGGACGCACTCAGAAATGATGCCAGCACCGCCACCGGCAAGAGCAACCGCCCGGATTTCACCGTCGGCGCCAAAACCGAACTGACCGAACACGACAACCAGACTCTGAACAGGGAATGGCTGTTCACAAAGATCACCCATACCGGCCAGCAGCCCCAGGCCCTGGAAGAAGAAGGCGGTAGTGGCCCCACCACTTACCACAACGACTTCCAGGCCATTCCGGCCGACAGAACCTGGCGGCCAAACCCAAACACCATTAACCGTCCCATCATGGACGGCCCCCAGATCGCCATCGTCACCGGTCCGGAGGGTGAAGAAATCCACTGCGACGAACACGGGCGAGTCAAAGTAAGGTTCCCGTGGGACCGCTACTCAAAGAATGATGAACACAGCAGCGCCTGGCTCAGAGTCAGCCAGGGCTGGGCCGGCGGCCAGTATGGCTTTATGGCTCTGCCCAGAATCGGCCACGAAGTCATCGTGTCTTTCCTGGACGGCGATCCCGATCAGCCGATCATCACGGGCAGAACCTACCACGGCGCCAACACACCGCCCTATGCGCTGCCGGAACACAAAACCCGCACCACCCTCAAAACCCAGACCCACCAGGGCGAGGGCAGCAACGAACTGCGGTTCGAAGATGAGGCCGGCAAAGAGCAGATCTATGTTCACGCCCAGAAAGACCTGGACCTGCTGACCGAAAACAACCGCACCGAAGTTATCAGAAATGACAGCCACCGCACCACAGAGAACAACGACTTCAGCCATATCAAAGGCAACGAGCACAGTACTGTGGATGGCGAGAGGCGGGAGTCTATCGGCGGGGATTACAGCCTTACCGTCAACGGCAGCTACCACAACAAACAGGGCAAAAACCAGCTCATCGAAGCCGGCAGCGAAATTCACCATAAGGCCGGTATGAAAATCGTGATTGAAGCCGGTGCGGAAGTGACTCTGAAGGCTGGTGGTAGCTTTGTGAAGGTGGACCCAAGTGGTGTGACGGTATCTGGGCCTATGGTGAAGATGAATTCCGGGGGTGGGCCGGGGAGTGGTTCGGGCGTGTCGGGTAAGGCGCCGATACTAGCTCAGTTGCTTGATCCAGCGGGAAATCGGATTGCTCCGACTGAGCTTGCGGAATTAGAGCAGCGGGGTAATTACGAAAGCCAGGCCGCATCTACAGAAAAACTGAAAAGGGCTGCCCAGCAAGACCAAGCGTTTGTTGCGCAGTGTCATCGCAGTAATGATGGAACTTGCCCGCTGGAGACCTGCAATTGTGAGTCGGCATAGAGGCGGGAGATTAATATGAACACTTTATTCCCCGAAGAGCAGTCCCAAAAGACGTTCATCGTTTTGGACGGTGCGCTCATAAATGCGCCGCTGTTGGCATACAAATATGATGACGACCCCTGGTTTGATCAGTTATATCGTGGCACGAGACACGCTGGAGCTATAGAGGTCAGTCCTTGCCTGATTCGCCCTTCTGGGAATTCTCGATTTTGGGAACATCAAACTGAATGGGGATCTTTCGGGGTTGGTATAAAGACCAGAGTTTCAGCAGAAAAGCTGATTGGTCATTTGCGCAGCCTTATCAGCGTGCGACTCCCGAATGGCCAACAAAGCTACTGCAGGTTTTATTCTAATAAACATTTGGCGCTGTTGCTGGATGTATTCTCGGACCATGAGGCTCGTAGTTTCTCTGGTCCAATATTCAGCTGGTTTAGCACCCATCCGACAGCACCATTTGATGAAATTCAGCTTGATGGATGCGGGGAGTGCCGCAATCGTGACAACGAGGGATGGTTTCAGTTGAGCAGCAAACATCTGGATGCTCTCAGTCACATTCGTGAAACGGAGTTTAGTCGCAAGCTGTGCCAACACCTCGGCCTTCAGACTGACGGGAAAACGATTGATGCTATCAAGCGTTTGAATCTCCAGGCACAGCAGTACGGCTTTATTTCTGAGCGCGAGGTCGCGACCTTTGTTGAGTTAGCCTGGGGGCAAGATGAGCACATTCATTCTTCAGCATGCCAGCGAATTCTGAATGATGGGGGCGAAACCGCTTATCAGAAGCTGACAGCGCTTGACCGCCAGATTGCATATGGAGATGCATAATGCCAAACCAGTATCAGGTTAAGTCGGGTGACGTGCTTGGGATGATTGCGAACAAGTACGGTACAACCGTGTCGCGACTTATGAGAATGAACGAAGGGACGATAGATCACCCTGACAAGATCTATCCTGGTCAGTGTCTCAACGTACCGGCGAACAGCGAATCCTCGTCATTTTCATCCGCTCCAGCGTCTAGCGTTGTAGATCGAGGCGATTGTCAGGAAGACTTTGTTGAAATCATCCATATCACTGGAACCGACGAGCTGTTTTTCTTAACGCAAAGTGATCTGACGGAAATCGAGCGGGAAGAGAAACTGGTTTGCGCACCTATTGGTCGTCTCTATCGGGAAATTAAGGCGGGTAACAATGATGGTATGTGCAAGATTGATCAGCCCGGTGAAATGGTTGGTCAGGCGATTTCCCCTCTCCAGAAGACAAAGCTGGAGGTTGTCTCAGAGCTAGAGGAAATGGGCGTTGTGGGGACCAGTATGCAGAGCACGCCACCTTTGACTGAGATCAAGCGCTTGAAAGGCAACAAGCACTATACGTACGTTCGGTCTGACAAAATCGCAAACCACTGGCGTAGCTATAAGATGACGGCGCAGGACCGGAAGCGCAGTGCTGGTTGGATGAGCCAAAAAGGTATTGATGGCAACAAGCTGAAAGAGGCTGTTGAGAGTGACTTTGGTATTAAATTCAAGGCAGATCTGTGGAAGCTTGATCCGGATAGCAATCTGAGCAAGTCGCTAAACCAGTTTTATGATGAGGTTAGTTGGTCTGTTTGGGGCGACAAGGATGCGCAGGCGAAAAACCGTAACGAAACTGGTTTTGATGCCTCCGCAGAGGCTCAATTAATGCGATTTGCAGCCGGCGCTGAGGCATCGGGCGAATTCACTCCAAGCGAAGGTAAGGTGCATCTACAAGCCAAAGCCGATGCACAATTCAGTTTGGCCCAGGGTAAGGCGTCCATAGAGCAGGCGTTTCCTGCTAACGACTACTCAGAAATTCGAATCTATTACCGTGTTGGTGGCTGGGATGGTAAGCGAGCATACGCAACCTTGGGCCATTTTCAGGCCCGCCTTACTATCACCGCGAGCGGATACGCAGGCGCATCAGCCATGCTTGCCGCCAATGTCAAAGTTGATTGCTCGGAAGGTGTGCCCAGTATTAAAGGCATCGCAGCTGGCGATTCGGATCAAGGGGTTAATGCGGAGGCAGGGGCTTTTGCGGGGGTTCGGGGCGGATGCGAGCTTCTCGGTGCGCTTTACTGGACTGACGTGCTCTCAAAACAGTCTGATTGGAAAGCGCTTTGTCAGATCGGGCCCAAAGTTGAGGGGGCTGCGGGAATCGGGGCTGACGTCTACTTGAAGCTAGCCTTCAGTGAAAAAACAGGCAAATTTCTGTTGAAAGCACATGCAGGGCTGGTGTTGGGATTGGGAGCGAGTGGCAGTTTCCTACTTGAAGTGAGTGCTCAGGAAATGCTTGAAATGATTCATTTTGTGTACAACAGTCTTCTGAAAGTTGATTTCCGTTACGTTGAGCTGTTTGACCGCCAATCAAAGGCTTTTGAGCGCTACGTACAAGTTTCATTGTTTGCGTTGTCGAGGGGTGTGGAATATGCGGTTGCCGCAACTGAACTTGCAACGTCGGGGTTCGATTATATGGAGCGAGAGGTGATTGCGTTTATTAGCGCTCAGCGAGAGGGTTTGGCCAAAGAAAACGACGTCGAAATACTTGCTGAAAATCTCATCAAAGACATTGCCAGAAATGAAAAAAGTGTTTTTCGACACTCTCCACCTGAAGTAAAAGGCGTAGTTCTATACAAGCTGACATACGACCATTGGCTCACGCCACAGCTCTTTGATGGAACTTTTACCAAAGTTAAAGCAATCGGCGAAGTATTGAAAACGTTCCAAGGCTGGCGTGACTTCAATGAAACCATGCTTCGCATGAATCCAGATGGTGAGGCAGAGGCTGGAGTAGGCGAAATAAATGCAGAAAAACTCTTTAAGTTTATAGGCAAAAACCGGTTCGACTATCTCATGTTCAAAAAAACTCTTGAGGCTCGCTCCGCTATTGCCGATAGGCCCGTCGAGCTTGATCCTTATAGCGCTTGTCATAATTGTGGCATTGTTTAATTCTTCGAAAGCGAAAAGTGTGGTTAGCCAATGCAAAGACTTTTGATCTTGATATCAACCTTGACTTTTGGTGGTTGCTTTGGCAATTCCAATGTAACGTCCAATGAAGTAAGCATTGTCACTGAGAAGGCTTTGAGTAATATGGTTTTCGTTGAAGGCGGAACCTTCCTTCTTGGTGATATCGGCGTCTTGCGAGGCTCTGCATACACTACGTTGCAGGACAATAACAAACCACCAGTAGAGGTCACACTTAATAGTTTTTCTATTTCAAAATATGAGACGACATGGGGTGAGTTCGTCGTTTACTTAAAAGAAGTAGGAAGGCTTGAGCAATATACCGTTGAGTCTGGCTTTGTGATGGCAAACAAGCTGCCAATTTCCTCGGAAAAAGATCCTCAATCGCCAAACTTTTATCAGAAGCCTGCGCGGAGCCCAAATTATAGTGAGGCCGAGGGTTACTGCCAGTGGCTTGCAACAAAGACTGGGCTGCCGATTTCATTGCCTTCAGAGGCTCAATGGGAGTACGCAGCACGCAATCGCGGAGAAGATGTACCTTACGCTACAGATGATGGGCGCATGCAAAATGACACATATTTGCAGCGTCCAGATCAATATATTGATCCCGAAACGCCACCATCCGGCAATGCTCTGAGTCACTCATCAATGACAACTGAACGTCGCGCTGTCGGCAGTTATCCTCCGAGTCCGCTTGGTTTATATGATATGACTGGCAATGTCGCGGAATGGACTAAAGATTGGTATGCATCCGATGCTTATAGGCATATTCAGGGTAAGAATCCATCTGGTCCCGAACAACCTGAAAATACGGACAAACCTGAAAAAGTTGTTCGCGATTGGGCTGGTCGCGGCGAGCATTTCGGTGGTGGGGGGACCGTTTTTGCTCGTGCTGGAAGCGCAGTCTCCAGTTCCAATAATGGTTTTCGTTGCGTGGTCAATCGGACAGAACCACTCAGCTAATTCTCTAATATCAGTAAAGCGGGACGGCTACAGAGGGCTTGTGCTCGCTGTATAACTTTCGCCCCGGCGACAGGCTGTTGCCGGAATTCATGGATGAACGATAACTGCAAAGGACATGCTATGCGTACCTATAATCTTCTCAAGTACATTTTCGCTCTGCTGGGCGCGGCCCTGCTTGTGGGCGCGTTTTTCTCATACCAGAACACCGCCAACTTTATCGAAGAAGCCGTGGAGACCCAGGGGACGGTCACTGGTCTGATCTACTCCCGCTCTGACGACTCCGTCAGCTATTACCCAGTCGTGGAGTTCCAGTCGGCGAGCGGTCGGTTGGTTGAATTTCAGTCGTCATCGGGAAGCAATCCGGCGTCCTATGACGTTGGTGAAAGAGTATCGGTTCTTTACCGCGTGGATGAGCCATTCAGTGCCCGCATAAACGGCTTCTTTTCGCTTTGGGGCCTGTCACTGATTCTGGCCATCATGGGCGGTGTTTTCTTTTTAGTGGGCGCACTGATGATACTGGTGCCCCTGATCCGCCAGGGTCGTGGAGCAAAGCTGCGGGAGACCGGCCAGCTTGTGGTGGCCAGGCTCCAGAGTGTGGAGAAGAACAAGGGCCTGGTGATGAATGGCCAGAGCCCGTTCCGGATCGTGACGCAGTGGCAGGATCCAGCAACGGCAACCCTCCATGTATTCCGCAGCGATAATCTCTGGTTTGATCCCACCGACCATATCCCGGGCGAGTCGATCAATGTCTATATCCGCCCAGACAACCCCAAGCGTTACTGGGTGGATACGTCGTTTCTGCCAAAGATGGCGTCCTGATCGCAGCCGGGGAGCGCCACGGCATTGCCGCTCCCCGGTCGCATCAAGCCTCCCGTAGCGCCCTCGCTGCCGCTACCATTCCTTCGAGTGCTGGTACTACCTCATCCCAGGACCGGGTCTTCAACCCGCAGTCCGGATTGATCCAGAGTCTCTCTGCCGGAATGCGTTCTGCGGCTTTATGCATTAGCGAGACAATCTGTTCGGTGGCGGGAACGTTGGGCGAGTGAATGTCATACACGCCCGGCCCTATGTCGTTGGGGTAGCTGAAGCCTTTGAAGGCGTCCAAGAGCTCCATGTCGGACCTGGAGGTTTCGATGGTGATCACATCCGCGTCCATTCTGGCGATGGCTTCGATAATGTCGTTGAACTCCGAATAGCACATATGGGTGTGTATCTGGGTCTCGTCCTTCACGCCATTGGCGGTAATCCGGAAGGCTTCGATCGCCCAGTCCAGATAGGACTGCCAGTCGCTCTGGCGCAGTGGCAGTCCTTCCCTCAGTGCGGCCTCGTCAATCTGGATAATGTTTACACCGGCCGCCTCAAGATCCAGTACTTCCTTGCGGATGGCCAGCGCCAGTTGCAGGCAGGTGTCTTTGCGGGGCTGGTCATCGCGCACGAAAGACCAGTTGAGGATGGTAACCGGGCCGGTAAGCATGCCTTTCAGAGGCTTGTCGGTCAGCGACTGGGCGTAGCGAATCCAGTCCACGGTCATGGCACTGGGCCGGGAGATATCTCCGAACAGAATGGGTGGCTTTACGCAGCGCGAGCCGTAGGACTGAACCCAGCCAAAGCGGCTGAATACGTAACCTTCCAGTTGCTCGCCGAAGTACTCCACCATGTCATTGCGTTCTGCCTCACCGTGAACCAGTACGTCTAACCCGAGGTCTTCCTGTTTGCGGACGCATTGACGGATCTCCTCCCGGATCAGGTTTTGGTATTCATCCTGACCCAGCTCGCCTTTGCGGAACTTGAGCCGAGTCTCGCGGATTTCCCGGGTCTGGGGGAAGGAGCCGATGGTGGTAGTGGGATACCGCGGTAATCTCAGATGCCTGGCCTGCAGGGCAGAGCGCGTCTGGAAATCGCTGTTTCGTCGGCCCATCGCGGGAGTGATTGCAGCAACGGAGCGGCGCACTTCAGGGTCAGTAACTCGCGTAGAATCTTTGCGGCTGAGGACCGCGCTCGCGTTGCTAGCAAGTTCGTTGGCGACCACTTCACGGCCTTCATCAAGGGCTCTGGCCAATAGTTGCAGCTCTTTCAGTTTCTGCCGCGCGAAGGCCAGCCAGGTGCGGATTTCCGGGTCCATGGTGGTTTCGCTGTTCAGGTCCACCGGTACATGCAGCAGTGAGCAGGATGGGGCAAGCCAGAGCCGTTCACCCAGTTTCTGATGGAGGGGTTCCAGCCAGTCCAGGGCTGCACTCAGGTCCGTCTTCCAGATATTGCGTCCATCGATTACGCCCAGCGAGAGCACTTTGTGGCCCGGCAGCCAGTCGGTTATTCGGGCAACTTCATTAGGGGCGCTGATGACGTCAAGGTGCAGGCCGGCCACTGGAAGCTCACAGGCTAGTTGCAGGTTATCCCGCAGCTGCCCGAAATAGGTAGTCAGAAGCAGCTTGACCGGGCTGGCCTTGAGGCTGTGGTAGGCCCTGTTCAGGGCATGCCGCCATTGGCTGTCCAGCTCTGTCACCAGAATGGGTTCGTCAATCTGGATCCATTCCACGCCTTCGTCTGCAAGACGCTGCAGTAATTGACCGTAAACGGGCAAAAGGTCATCCAGCAGGCTGAGCCTGTCGGTGCTGTCTTTGGATTTACCAAGCCAGAGATAAGTGACCGGGCCGATGATGACGGGCTTGGCGTTCACGCCTGCTCTTATTGCTTCTGCCAGTTGCGTCAGCAGCCGTGTCGAGTCGAGGGCGAAACGGGTGTTGGCGTCGAATTCCGGGACAATATAATGGTAGTTGGTGTCGAACCATTTGGTCATTTCGCCGGCATGGACCCCGCAGCAGTTGCTGTCCGCCGGTGAGCGGCCCCGGGCGATGCGGAAATACCGGTTGAGCTCGTTTTCATCACTCTCGCCGGCGCGGACCGGCAGGTTACCAAGGGTTGAGCTCATATCCAGTACCTGGTCATAGAGCGAGAAATCGCCAACCGGTGCCAGTGTCAGTTGTTGTTGGTCACGCCAGTGCCTGTTGCGAAGCCCGGTTCCGGTCTCCTGTAAGGCAGCCTCATTTAGTTCGCCTTTCCAGTAGCTTTCAAGGGCAAATTTCAGTTCCCGGCGTTCGCCGATCCTGGGAAAACCCAGATTATGGGTAGTCACCATGGTGCGTCTCCTGTTCGTTGTTAGTCGTCAGGCACCAAGGCTATCCAGGATCCGCTATGAAAAATAATGGTATTATCTCATCAAACCATGAAGTTTATTCAAGTTAGGGTAAGCGATGATCGAGCGCAACCACCTGGAAATTGTTCGGGAAGTGGAGCGATGTGGCTCGCTGACTGCGGCGGCTGAGGCTCTGTTTCTGACCCAGTCAGCCCTGAGTCATGCCATGAAAAAGCTTGAGCAACAGCTCGGCACCGCCGTCTGGGTTCGTGAAGGCCGGAAGCTGAGGCCGACCCAATCCGGCCTCTACCTGCTTTCCCTGGCCAATCGGCTATTGCCACAGTTTGAACATGCCGAGGAGCTGGTCGGGCAGATTGCTCGGGGCCAGCGGGGAACTCTACGGATCGGGATGGAATGCCACCCCTGCTATCAATGGTTGCTAAAGGTGGTCGGGCCCTATCTGGAGCAGTGGCCGGGCGTGGATGTGGACGTGAAGCAACGCTTCCAGTTTGGCGGTATCGGCGCGTTATTCGGCTACGATATCGACGTGCTGGTGACGCCGGATCCGCTGCATCGTAAGGGGCTGGTGTTCGAGCCGGTGTTTGATTACGAGCAGGTGCTGGTGGTGTCCAGTCATCATCCGCTGGCGGGCAGGCCCTGGGTGGAACCGTCAGACCTGGAGAGCGAGACTCTGATCAGCTATCCCGTCGATGCGGAGCGACTGGATATCTATACCCGCTTCCTGGTGCCGGCCTATGCCAGCCCGGCGCGCCACAAGACCATTGAAACCACAGATATCATGCTGCAGATGGTGGCGGCGGGGCGGGGTGTGTCGGCTTTGCCGCGATGGCTGGTGGAGGAATACGCCCATCAGATGCCTATCACGCCGGTCAGGTTGGGCCGAAACGGAATCGACAAGCAGATTTTTCTGGGGCTGCGGGAGCGGGACGCCGGTGTGGAGTATCTGCAATCGTTTTTGACCATGGCGCGTACAACAACCTGGGAGCTGACCTGAGCTGGCTTTTCGGTGTCTCTTTCACCGGGATGTTCGCCGGGGCCCACTTCTTCGGTTAAAATGCGCGAAATTATCCATCAGGGAGCCTGACCATGAGCGAGACCCCTCCAGATCTCAAGTACATCGAAACTCACCAGTGGGCGCGGGCGGCCGATGATGGCACGGCGACCGTGGGTATTACCGATTTTGCGCAGGATCAGCTGGGTGATGTGGTTTACGTGGGCGTTCCAGAGGTAGGCGCGACGGTTAACGGCGGTGAGGAGGCCGGTGTGGCCGAGTCGGTCAAATCCGCTTCTGATGTGTTCAGCCCGGTGACCGGTGAGGTCATCGAGGTGAACGAGGCCCTGGAAGAGGAGCCGGAGCTGGTCAACGAAGATCCTTATGGGGATGGATGGCTGTTCCGGGTGCGGCTGAAGGATCAGGGCGAGCTTGAAGGCCTGATGGACGCCGACGCCTACGCTGCACACGTTGCTGATGCCGACTAGTCCTGGCTCAGCGTATGCCGCTGAAGCTCTCTCAAACTCTGCTCAAAGTCGCGGGTTACCTGACTGGGGTCCTGCATCATCTGACTGTCGGCAATGACCCCAAACTGAACTGAACCCGCGTAGCTCAGGATGCTGAACCCGACTCCCAGGTGTCCGGACTGGGGCACCCAGACCAGCGGCTGAAGAATACGCGCCCCGGCAATGCTCAGTGGCGTTTCTGGCCCGGGTACATTGGTCATGACCAGTGATGCCTTGTCGCTGAGCGTGTCCAGCGCGAACTTCTCAATGCCCGCTGGCCCCTTGCCCAGCAGGTTCAGCAGGCCGAAGGTAACCTGGGGTTGGGCAGAGTTCTTCAGGTTGGTCATCGCCTCACGAACCTGGTGGTACCGCTTCAGTGAATCAGGTTCGTTGACCGGAAGCCGAACGATAACCAGTCCGAACTGATTGCCCAGAGTGGTGATTGCCTGATCACGTGGGCGCAGGCTGAAGGGCACTGCAACATGTATGTCACTTTCGATATCGTCATCGACATCAATCAGAAATTGCCTAAGCGCGCCTGCCGCACAGGTCATCAATACGTCGTTGACCGTACCCCTGAGCTGGTGGGCGGTCTCCTTCACTGCAGCGAGCTCAAGTGGCTGGGCCCAGGCAATACGCTTGCGCCCAGCCAGGCGGGCGTGCAGATGTGTTTCCGGGTCATGCGGCAGTAGGCCGATTCGCATCAGTTCTTCAGTGATATGCTCGGCCTCCTGAACCCATTGGCCTAACTTCTCGGGGTGTTGCGCCAGCTCCGCCACTTCACTTATCAGGTCGTGGGCCAGGTGGGCACCGGTTTCGGCCACCCGCCTGAAAGGGCGGGTAAGGCGTTCTGGCAGCGACCCCTCTCTTCGTAGATGATCCTGTGTGTGGGGGTCCCAGGCCTCATCTGCCAGTGACATCAGTACCTGAACCAGAGCCAGGCCATCGGCGATGCAGTGATGGATACGTGTAATCAGCGCTGCGCCACCTTCGTAGCGATCAACCAGATGGAACTGCCAGAGCGGATGGTGAAAATCCAGAGGTTCCGACGCCAGGTCTGCGACCATCTCCTGCAACTCTGCCTGGCCTGCCGGAGCCGGTAGGCCGATTCGGTGTAAATGGTTGTCCAGATGAAAATTCGGATCCGTTTCCCAGTAAACCCTGCCATTGCGTTCAGTTACTCTTTGCCGGAAGCGGGCAAAGCGTAACAGGCGGGTCTCCAGCAGTTTCTTGAACCGGTTGCGGTCAACCGGCCTGTCCAGCACCAGGACGCCGGTAATCATCATATGGTTGGCGTCCTGATCCATATGCAGCCATGCGGTATCCACACGGCTCATCGGTTCAATGGACTGTGTCATTGGCAGAGCCTCACGGGTTTCTGTTGTTGTGCCCTGTTTCCCTGGTGATTTCATTTATTGCTTAAAAGAGTTTGAGATACCAAGGTTAGATTAAAGTTGACGCAGGTCATGCCGCTTGTCTCGGGTTCGGAAAATCTGCTGTCCGCTTGATTCACGTCAATTAACGGCTGCTATTTCAACGGCTGTTGCCATGTAGCATTAGTCAGGCTCTTGTGGTTCAGGCAGCTCTTGAGAAATGGCGGTCAGGCAGAGTTGTTTTGGATTCAGCACGATAACAGCAGGAAAAGGCCGGATATGAAAACCATTTTCAGTGTCAGCCAGGGATCCAGCCAGCACGATTACGATCTGGAAACCGTGTTTCTGGGCCAGCCCTTTCGCATTATCCGCATTGGCTCAGATGGCGACCTGAACAGGGCGGAAGCAGTGCTTGAATCGGTTCGTGACAAGGCCGATGCCATCGGCCTGAGCATGATTCATGATCACTACCAAGTGGGCCGGGAGCAGCTTGAGCACCCCAGCACAGCGCGGCTGGAAGCCTGCGTTCCGGACAAGTCGGTGACAACCGGTCGGGGACTGCGGGCTATTCTCCAGGAATGGGCGGTTCGTCATACCCAATCCGAACTGGGTCATTTCTTCGACAACGCCCGCGTTTTGTTCCTGAACGGCCAGGCTGGTTATCGTATTGCGCGCGCCTTGTCAGAGCACACCGGTAACCTTTTCTTTGCCGACCCCTACACCGATTTTGGCGTACCCCGCCTACTGACCTCGCTCAAGCAACTGGAAACCTACACCTCTCTGACAGCGCCGGTGATGTTCCGACCGAGGGCGGTAAAAGCCGTTGAAACAATCCTCCACTCGCCGCTCTATCGTCTTGGTGAGAAGCTTGTCAGGGGCTCCCTGCACAAGGCTGTTTCGGATGCCCATGTTATCGTTTCCACAATTGACGATCTGAGGCAGTTCACCCGTGAAGAGCTGGACGGAAAAACTATTATCACCTCCCGGGCAACGGATGCCGCGCTGGACTGGATGCGGTCCCGCCGAATCGCCATGGTGGTGGACTACAGCCCGTGGCTAGAAGGCCGTCCGGTCGGTGTTAACGTGATGGAAGCCATGATCAGCGCGTCGCTTTCCCGGACACCGGATCAGCTGGGTCCGGATGATTATCTGGATGTTATCCAGAACCTGGGAATTGAACCGAGAATCCTTTATCCGGATGGTTATCGCAGGGTTAACCGCTTCGCTTTCGTGATTCACCCTCTGTCCCAGCAGTATCTGACCAAAACCTCGCCTCTGGACTGGATTGCCAATGTGTCGCCTCCCCTGGTGATGAATCTCGTGGAGAAGGCCGTGGCCTATTCGCCGCCATTCATTTACTCGAAGGTGTCCGGCGTCCGGTCGCCTACCGGTGACGAGGTTGAAGGCTGGCTGATTACGGTTGGTGGCACACCCAAGGAAATCATGGCCCACGATCCCGAGTTTACCTATGCGCGCCTGCTTCAGGCAGCGGAACTGGCGAAGAAACTGGGCGCCCAGATCATGGGCCTTGGTGCATTCACCAAGGTGGTGGGTGATGCAGGTATCACCGTGGCCAAGCGGGCACCGCTGCCGATTACCACTGGCAACAGCTACAGTGCCTCTGGTGCCCTCTGGGCGGCCCATGATGCCATGAAGCGCATCGGTCGCGTTGGTATAGGTCGCAGTGGCAAGGCGGCCGGTAAGGCCATGGTGGTGGGTGCTACCGGCGCCATCGGCTCTGTCTGTGCGAGGTTATTGGCAAAAGCCGTGGATGAGGTGTATCTAGCGGCGCCGGAACCGGCAAAGCTGCTTGCCCTGAAGGAAAGCATCGAGCAGGAAACACCGGGGGCCATTGTTCATGTGGCCGGCGCTGCAGACAGGGATCTGGAAGATATGGACATGATTGTCACCGCTACCTCCGGGGCCGGCAAGCGCATACTGGACATCATGAAGGTGAAGCCGGGCTGTGTAATCACCGATGTTGCCCGGCCCCTGGACATATCAGCGGAGGATGTGGCCAGGCGGCCTGACGTATTGGTGATCGAATCCGGCGAGATACAATTGCCCGGAGATGTCCGGATGAAAGATATCGGCCTACCCCAGGGCATTGCCTATGCGTGCCTGGCGGAAACCATCGTACTTGCGCTTGAGGCGCGGTTTGAAAACTTCACGCTGGGTCGGAATATTGAATGGGAAAAAGTTCGGGAAGTATACAAGCTGGGGCTGAAGCACGGCATGAAGCTGGCGGCTATATCAGGCGTTAACGGGACCTTCACCGAAGAGGATTTCGAGCGGGTACGGACCCTGGCGGCCAGCAAGGAGAGCCCGCAATAGGTTGCGGGCTCATCTGCGTGATGGCGCCTGCCCAGGTTTAGTGCACCCGGCTACCAGGGGGGGCAACTAACAGGGAGAGTCGTAGTTGTGCACGATATTTTTCAGTTGGTCTATGTTAACCAGAGTGCAGTTGCGTCCCTGAATATAAACAAGTTCCTGTTTCTGGAATCGTGTAAGCACCCGGCTGACGGTTTCCACTGCCAGGCCAAGGAAGTTGGCGATATCGTTCCGGGCCATGGGCAAACGGAAATTGGTTCCGGACAGGCGCCGTCGGCTGAACCTTGTGGACAGCGACAGCAGAAATGTCGCCAGGCGCTGCTCCGCATTTTTCCGGTTAAGCAGTATCGCCATCTGCTGGCTGCTCTGGATTTCGCGGCTCATCAACTGGAAAAAGTGCTGCTGCAGGCTGGGAATCTGTGCTGCCAGTTCTTCAAGGCGGTGCAGGGGAATTTCGCAAACGCTGCTGCGCTCAAGGGCTTCGGCCGAGCACGAGTAGTGATCAGTATTGACGCTGTCCAGGGCAACCACTTCGCCCGGCAGATAGAACCCTGTCAGCTGCTTGTCACCATCTGCACTGACAAAATAGGTTTTGATGGCGCCGGCCTGAACCGCGTAGCAGGATCGGAAAGGGTCATGCTGATTGAAGACCATTTCCCCGCGATCAAGAATTCTCCCCTGGTTGACCACGGCCTCCAGGCGGTAAAGGTCGTCATGACTGACCGCCATTGGTAGGCAGACATTGCTCAGGCTGCATTGTTCGCAGGAATTGCGAGCCGCCTGTGCTTTGAGGGAAATTGGCTCGCCCATGATCTTACCCCAGGGTGAAGAAACGCGGACTTCAGGAATTGATCCAGGTCAAGGATATATCCTAAAAGTTCCGGGCAGGTCGGGCAAGCCGAATCATGCATAGCTAAGATAGGTTAATAGACAAGTCAGAACAAACCGCGAGCGGGGCACCCATGGAGCAATTTCACGAAGTGGAAGTGTGTGTCGACCGGGTAATCGACACCGTCGGCAAGAATATCGTGCTCGGGCTGCCCCTGGGGTTGGGTAAACCCAACCAGCTGGTCAACGCGTTTTACGACCGGGCAGTTGCCGACCCCGGTCTGTCATTGCGCATCATTACCGCACTTTCCCTGGAAAAGCCCACCCCACAGAACGAGACCGAAGCCAGGTTCCTGGGGCCCTTCGTGGAGCGACTTTTCGGGGACTACGAAGAGCTACGGTATACCTCGGCAATTCGCAACAACACCCTGCCGGACAACATCACGGTATCCGAGTTCTATTTCAAGGCCGGTGCCATGAAAAAGGTCGGCAGCGCCCAGCGCAACTATATATCGAGTAACTATACCTTCGTTGCCCGGGATCTTATGCTTAACGGTGTCAATGTTCTGGCTCAGTTGGTCAGCGAAAAAGAGGTGGACGGTGTACGGAAGCTAAGCCTCAGCAGCAACACCGATGTCACCCTGGATGTCATGCCCATTATCGAGCAGGAGCGCAGAAAAGGGCGCACTGTCGTCACCCTTGCCCAGGTTCATGAAGACCTTCCGTTCATGTACAACAAGGCCATGGTTTCGCCGGATTATTTTGACATGGTGGTGAAAAACAGCGCCTACGCCACCACTCTGTTCGCGCCGCCTAACATGTCGGTGCCGAATGCGGATTATATGGCGGGATTCTATGCCAGTACGCTGATCAAGGATGGCGGAACCCTGCAGATCGGTATTGGTTCGCTGGGCGATGCTATCGTATACGCCTGCCAGCTGAGGCATCAGCACAACGACCTTTATCGACAGCTTGTTGAGCAGATGGGCGCAGACAAAAGCCTGATACGTGAATACGGCGGAACGGATGTGTTCAGCGAGGGGCTTTATGGCTCCAGCGAAATGTTCGTAAACGGCTTTATGCACCTTATTAAAAGTGGCATCGTCAAACGCTGCGTCTATGACGACCTGAATCTCCAGCGCTTGCTGAATGCCGGGCGGATCGGGGAAGAGGTTTCCCGCCAGACCCTGGAATGTCTGTTGGAAGAATCCGTCATCCAGCCACGACTGAATGGTTCTGTTGTCACGTACCTGAAGCGCTGGGGCATTTTTAAAGACTCAGTGAGCTGGACCGATGACGGGCTGCTGGTGAATGGCGAACTCCTGAGTGCGGATCTGGAAAACCCGGAGAATCTGGCCCGCGTTGCGGAACTGTGCCTGGGTGACAAGCTTAAAGGTGGCTACATGCACGGTGGGTTTTTCCTCGGCCCCCGGGACTTCTATCAGGCCCTGCGCGATATGACCCGGGCAGAAAGTGAGAAAATCTGCATGTCCAGCGTCGGCCTCATCAATCAACTGGCCTACAATCGTGATCTGCTCAGTGCCCAGCGACGGCATGCCCGCTTTATCAACACCGGCATGATGGTCACGGTCAGCGGCGCGGTGGTATCGGACGGACTGGAAGACGGCACGGTCATCAGTGGTGTTGGCGGCCAGTACAACTTCGTTTCCATGGCCCATGAACTGCCCGACGCCCGCTCCATCCTGTGTGTGCGAAGCACCCGGGGCAGCGGCAAAAATCTCAGGTCCAATGTTGTCATGCACTACGGGCATATCACCATCCCGCGCCACCTTCGGGATATCATCGTGACTGAATACGGCATTGCCGACCTTCGAGGCAAAACAGATGAGCAGATTGCCATTGCGCTGCTGAAAGTCACAGATTCCCGGTTCCAGGAAGAACTGCTTGTGGAAGTCAAAAAAGTCGGCAAGGTAAGGCAGAGCTACCAGATCCCCCAGCAGTATCGGGAAAATTACCCGGAAAAACTGGCAGGCCGCATCAAGGCCTTGCGTGATGAGGGCTTCTTCCCGCCATTCCCGTTGGGGACGGACTTCACTGACGAAGAAATTGCACTGGGCAAAAGCCTGAAGGACATTAAGGCACTGATGGAAAGGCCCAAGGAAATGATCCGTGCGCTGATACGATCTTTTGTGCACAAAGTCGATGCAAAGGAGGCTCATCCCTTCCTGGAACGGCTGAGCCTGGAACATCCTGACACACCCCGGGACAAGATCCTGCAGCATCTGCTTCTGCTGGAACTTGAAGAAAACGGTTACCTGAAGCCGATGTAGCCAATCCATAATCTCTGAAGTCGTTGCCGGAGAAAGCGCAAGGCGATACCCTTTGGCGTTTCTTCAGACGGTTATTTTTATGGATTTCCCGGTTCTATACCTCCGCAAAGGCGCCGAGCGCAGGCTCAGGGCAGGTCATTTGTGGGTTTACAGCAATGAAGTAGACATCCGCCGCTCACCGCTCACCGATTTCGAAGCCGGTGTGCAGGCGGAATTGCGTGCATCTAACGACAAGCCCATGGGCACGGTGTTCGTGAATCCCCATGCATTGATCTGCGGCCGCCTGATCAGCCGTAACGCCGCCCATGGCATGACACCACAGCGTCTGACCGAACGTATGGAAACAGCTCTGGCGCTCAGGGAGCGGTTGTTCGACAAGCCGTTCTATCGCTGGGTGTTCGGTGACAGCGACGGGCTATCCGGGCTTGTGGTTGACCGGTTTGATGATGTGGTCGTGGTTCAGATTTCTACCGCGGGCATGGAGCAGATGAAAGAATCAGTCGTCCGGGCGGTTCAGCGGCTGGCGCATCCGCGGGCGATCATTCTGAAGAACGACGGCAAGATGCGGAAGGTTGAGGGGCTGGAGACCTATGTCGAGCAGGCCCACGGCCCGGAGATTGATCTACTGACGGTGGAAGAGAACGGGGTGCGTTTTGAGGTGCCCATGGATGGTGGCCAGAAAACCGGCTGGTTCTACGATCACCGCATGAACCGCCAGCGTCTTCAGGCCTATTCGCCCGGCAAGCGGGTGCTGGATGTGTTCAGCTATGTAGGTGGCTGGGGTATCCAGTCAGCCTGCGCCGGGGCAACGCAGGTGACATGCGTGGACAGTTCCGCAGGGGCCATCGAATCGGTTCATCACAACGCCAGGATCAACGGGCTCGACAACATCGAGACCATTGAAGGCGATGCGTTTGACGCGCTCAAGGCTCTGGCAGAAGAAAAGGAAAAGTTCGACATTGTGGTGCTGGATCCGCCGGCGCTGATTCCCCGGCGTCGGGATCAGAAGGCCGGAGAAGAGGCTTATGCGCGGTTGAATCAGCTTGGCTTGCGGCTGCTGGATCGGGATGGTCTGCTGGTGTCCGCTTCCTGCTCCATGCATCTGTCACAGGAAAAATTGACGGACATTATTCGCAGCAGTGGGCGGAAGATTGACCGGTTTGTGCAGCTTCTGGAGCAGGGCCATCAGGCGCCGGATCATCCGGTTGTGCCGGGGATTCCGGAGACGGATTACATTAAAAGCTGCTTTGTGAGGTCTTTGACTGGGTTTCTGTGAGCTGGGTTGTCGGATTACGCTTTGCTCATTGTGCCGTTCACCGGTAAATCCGACCTACAGGTAACAAAGACTCAGCCTCGGAGGCTCATTACAGGCCAACCGTTTTCCCTGGCAACGGCTTCCAGATTCGGGTCCGGGTCCACGGCAACCGGGTGGTCAACTTGGCGCAGTAGCGGCAAATCGTTATGGGAGTCGCTATAGAACCAGGCGCCTTCCAGGGATTCGCCGGTGCTTGCCAGCCAGTCGTCCAGGCGCTCCACCTTTCCGTTCTGAAAGCTTGGGATCCCTGCAATTCCGCCGGTAAAACGGCCATTTACCAGCTCGGGCTCGGTTGCAATCAGATGCTCGACGCCCAGCAGTTCTGCAATCGGCTCGGTCACAAACCGATTGGTTGCAGTGATGATCATGAGCGTGTGTCGCTGCTCCCGGTGATAGTCCAGCAGGTCCGTGGCCTTGCGCTGCAACATGGGGCGAATCTTTTGCTCCAGAAACTGGTCGCGCCAGAGCAGTAGTTCGTTCATATCGTGGCGGGCGAGGGGCTGCAGGGCAAAATTCAGGTACCGCATGATATCCAGCTCGCCATTCAGATACTCCTGATAGAAGCGATCATTGGCCCGTTGATATTCCCCGGCATCCACGATGGCTTCTTCCACCAGGAATTCGCCCCAGGCGTGATCGCTGTCCCCTGCTAACAGGGTGTTATCAAGATCGAATAGTGCGAGCGTCAACGTCTGTCCCTCCGATGGCCTGCGCCGGAAATAAAAGGCCACATTCTACCACGACATGCCGCCATCGGCTCCGTTTGCCGTACCCTTGGGTTTCTGTAAGAATGAAGGCAACTTGGACAATTCTGGCCGGTCGATTACGTACCGGCCAACCGACATATAAGGACTGTGCCGTGATCGACTCAGACGGTTTCAGACCCAACGTCGGAATCATTCTGGCCAATCACAGGGGGGAAGTCCTCTGGGCAAGGCGAATAGGGCAAGACTCCTGGCAGTTTCCTCAAGGTGGCATAAAGCAGGATGAATCACCGGAAGAGGCGCTTTACAGAGAGCTGGGAGAAGAAATTGGTCTTGTGGCCAGCGACGTGGAAATCGTCAGCTGTACCCGCGGCTGGTTGCGTTATCGCCTCCCTCGCAGGATGGTGCGGCATAACTCGCATCCGGTTTGCGTGGGACAGAAACAAAAATGGTTCCTTCTGAGGATGTTATCGCCGGACGCGCAGGTTCGCGTAGACGGCACGGATTCACCGGAATTCGACGGCTGGCAGTGGGTCAGCTACTGGTACCCGTTGGGTCAGGTTGTTTCTTTCAAGCGGGAAGTCTATCGACGGGCGCTGAGAGAACTGGCCCCGCGATTGTTCCATAACATGGAGCAGTGGCACCGGGTCGAAAAATCAGGGCGCACAAGCGACCAACAGAGGTGACGGATTGAAGCCACCATGCTGAGCATACTGCGAAATATCGTACAAGAAGTGAACAGCGCCCGTGATTTGCAGGAGGCGCTGGACGTTATCGTTTCTCGTGTCCAGAAGGCGATGGACACAGAAGTATGCTCTGTTTATCTGCTGGATCCGGCTACTAACCGCTATATTCTGATGGCCACCGAGGGACTGTATCAGCAGGCCGTCGGTCAGGTGAGCCTGGGTTATTCCGAAGGTCTGATTGGCCTGGTTGGCTCCCGCGAAGAGCCGATCAATCTTGAAGATGCCCCCTCCCATCCGCGCTACCGTTATTTCCCGGAAACCGGTGAAGAACGTTTCAGTTCATTCCTGGGTGTCCCGATTATTCACCATCGCAGGGTCTTGGGTGTGCTCGTTGTACAACAGCGGGAGAGTTCGCGCTGTTTCAATGAGGGCGAAGAGGCGTTCCTGGTAACCGTATCGGCGCAACTTGCCGGGGTCATTGCCCACAGTGAGGCCACGGGGGCCATCAGCGGTCTTTCGCTCACGGGTGAAGAGGCGAAAGACGTCAGCTTCAGCGGCGTGCCCGGCTCCCCGGGTGTGGCTATTGGCAAGGGCGTGGTGGTCTACCCGGCGGCAGATCTGGATGTGGTTCCGGAAAAGCCCACGGAGGATATTGAGGGTGAGCTGGCCCTGTTCGGTGGTGCGGTGACGGCTGTTCGCGAAGACATCGAACGGGTGGCGGAGCGGCTGGCCTCGCAGCTTCGCCCGGAAGAGCAGGCGTTGTTTGATGTCTATTTGCGCATGCTGGGCGATGACGCCATGCCGGGCGAGGTTTCCAACCGCATTCGAGAGGGCTTCTGGGCCCAGGGTGCGTTGAAGCAGGTCGTCCAGCAGTACATCCGCCACTTTGAAATGATGGACGACCACTACCTGCAGGAACGGGCGGTGGATATCCGCGATCTCGGTCGCCGACTGCTGTCCCATCTGCAGGAAGGTGAACAGAAGGATCTGGTCTACCCGGAGCGAACGGTACTGGTCAGTGAAGAGCTCACCCCTGCCATGCTGGGTGAGGTGCCCAAGGGGCAACTGGTTGGGTTGGTGTCTGTCAAAGGGTCCAGCAACTCTCACGTCGCCATTCTTGCCCGGGCCATGGGCGTGCCCACGGTTATGGGAATGGTGGATATTCCGGTCAACCAGCTTGATGGCCGTGACCTGATTGTGGATGGTTTCGAGGGGCAGATCTTTGCGTCTCCGTCCGTGGAACTGTTGGCGTATTACCAGGAAATCTGTGACGAAGAGGACGAGTTGGTCCGTGGCCTGGAAGCGCTGCGGGATCTTCCCTGCGAGACCACAGACAATCACCGGGTCTCGCTGCTGGTTAACACCGGACTGATGACCGATGTTGTTCGCTCCCTTACTCATGGTGCCGAGGGTATCGGGCTTTATCGCACCGAAGTGCCGTTCATGATCAAGGACCGGTTTCCGTCAGAGCAGGAGCAGCGGGAATATTACCGCGAGCAGCTCGAGGCCTTCGCCCCCAATCCGGTGACCATGCGTACCCTGGACATTGGCGGGGACAAGGCGCTGAGCTATTTTCCGATCCAGGAAGAGAATCCGTTTCTGGGATGGCGTGGGATTCGCGTAACATTGGATCATCCGGAGATCTTTCTGGTTCAGGTCCGGGCCATGCTGAAAGCCAGTGAGGGGCTGAACAACTTGCAGATCATGCTGCCCATGATCAGCAATATTTCGGAGGTAGAAGAATCCCTCCATCTGGTTTATCGCGTGTATCACGAAGTTCGGGAAGAGGGTTTCAATATCCACATGCCCAAGGTCGGGGTGATGATAGAGATTCCCGCCGCGGTCTATCAGATAAGGGAGCTGGCGGATCGGGTAGATTTTCTGTCCGTGGGTTCCAACGACCTGACCCAGTACTTGCTGGCGGTGGACCGAAACAATCCCCGTGTAGCCCAGCTCTATCATTCCTATCACCCGGCGGTTCTGCAGGCGCTGGTCAGAGTGGCACAGGACGCCCACTCGGTTGGCAAGCCCATTGGCATCTGTGGCGAGCTGGCGGGGGACCCGGGCGGCGCGCTGCTGTTGATGGCCATGGGCTATGATTCGTTGTCCATGAACGCCGCGAGTCTGCCGAAAGTGAAATCTGTTATTCGTAGCGTCAGCCGGGAATGGGCCATGCAGCTGCTGGAAGACGTGTTACTGCTGGATTCTCCCCATGTTATCAAAAGCTGCGTGGATCTGGCGTTGCGCAATGCCGGTTTCGGGCGTTACCTGAGGCCTTCCAAATCTGCCAGCGTGATTCGCGGCGAAAAGGCAACTACAGCCAACGCACCTGTTGTCTAGCGGGCCTGATTAAGGGGATTAACCTGAATGTAGGGTGTGAACTCTAAATCCGGCTGCTAACGTAAAGTTATGATCAACCAGAACCCGGACCATTACCCGGAAGGGAAGACTGAATGACGGCAACGACCACGGCAATCAAGCCCGGCCCCCGAATCGGCCTCGCCCTCGGTGGCGGCGGCCCGCTCGGCGGCATCTATGAGATCGGTGCCTTGCGGGCGCTTGATGAGGCGCTGGATGGCCTGGATTTCAATAATATTGATGTCTATGTGGGCGTCAACGCCGGTTCCTTTGTCGCTGCCAATCTGGCAAACCAGATGACCACTGCCCAGTTGTGCCGGATATTTGTCCGCAACGAGGCCGAGGTTCATCCGTTCCACCCTGAGGTTTTCTATCGGCCGGCCTTCCGCGAAATCGGCGGGCGCCTGTTGGCGGTACCCGGCCTGGTGTCCACGGCCCTGCGCCGGTTCATAAATAACCCTTATGACCAGAGCTTTCTGGAGGCCATGACCATTCTGGCCCAGGCGGCTCCTGCCGGCTTTTTCGATAATGAAGGGCTGCACGAATATCTGCACCGGGCCTTTAACATGCTTGGCCGCACCAACGACTTCAGACAGTTGCGTCGCAGCCTCTATATCGTGGCTGCGGATGTCGAAAGCACTGAAGCGGTCTGTTTCGGCGCGCCCGGCTTCGACCACGTTCCCATATCAAAAGCGATCCAGGCCAGCACCTCCTCGCCCGGGCTCTATGTGCCAGTGAACGTGGACGGTCGCTATTATGTGGACGGCACCCTGCGCAAGGGGCTGCATGCGTCGGTGGCTTTCGAGGATGGTGCTGATCTGGTGTTTGCGGTAAATCCTCAGGTGCCTATCGATGCCAGCGCCGCCGTGCGCGCCGGCAGCATGGCGCCGGGCGATCTGACCCGCTCCGGCATGCCCAACCTGCTGTCGCAGATGTTCCGCACCATGGTCTATTCGCGGATGCAGTCCGGTATCGCCCAGTACGCGCGGGATTATCCGGATAAGGACATTCTGTTGTTCGAGCCGACTCGCGATGATGCCAAGCTGTTCTTTTCGAACGTGTTCAGTTTCCAGTCGCGGCGCATGGTGTGTGAGCACGCCTATCAGATGACCCGCCGGGATCTGCTCAATCGCGCGGACGAGCTGGAGCCGAAGCTGGCGAAATATGGTATCCGGTTACGCCGTGATCGCCTGGAAGACGAGCAGCGCACCATCAGTACCAGTCTCTATGGTGAGATGCTGCCACTGTATGTGGCCAAGGGTCGCAAGAAGCGGGCACAGCGGGGCAGGATTGCGTCGGGGCTGGAAAACGTCACTGATCTGTTCAGTAAAGCGCTCTGAAAGACTCCGGGCCATGGCTGACCCGGAGCATCCACATCGTCATATCAAAGGATATACCGGCTCAGATCTTCATCTTCGGCCAGTTCACCCAGTTTCTCGTCAACGAACTCTGCTGTTACTTCAAACGCCTCGGTGACCTGGTCGCCGGCCTCATAGGACAGGCTCTCCAGCAGCCGCTCCAGCACGGTGTGCAGGCGCCGAGCACCGATGTTCTCGGTGGTTTCGTTGACCTTGTAGGCCACTTCGGCAATCCGCGTGATGGCCTCGTCCGAAAAGTTCAGTTTGACGCCTTCTGTGCCCATCAGGGCCACGTACTGCTGAACCAGTGAGGCACTCGGTTCGGTTAGAATGCGCTTGAAATCCTCGGGCGTCAGCGCATGCAGCTCAACGCGAATGGGCAGCCGGCCCTGCAGCTCCGGAATCAGGTCCGAGGGCTTGGACAGATGGAAGGCTCCAGAGGCAATGAACAGGATGTGATCGGTCCGCACCGAGCCGTACTTCGTGCTTACCGTGCTGCCTTCGATCAAGGGCAGAAGGTCACGTTGAACGCCTTCCCGTGACACGTCTGAAGAGGTGTTCTCCGAGCGTTTGGCTACCTTGTCTATCTCGTCGATAAAGACAATGCCATTCTGTTCCACGGTGGTGATGGCTTTTTGCTTGATCTCTTCTTCGTTTACAAGCTTGGCGGCTTCTTCTTCGCGCACCTGCTTGAATGCGTCTGCCACTTTCATTTTGCGGGTCTTGCGCTTGTCCGCCGACATGCTGGAAAACATGTTCTGCAACTGGCTGGTCATCTCTTCCATGCCGGGAGGCGCCATGATCTCGACACCGGCGCCGGAGTTGCGCAGGTCAATCTCGATTTCCTTGTCGTCCAGTTCGCCTTCACGGAGTTTTTTCCGGAAAAGCTGGCGGGTGGTCGAACCATCCGTGCGCTGGCTGTCTTCTTTCAAATCCCGTGGCGGCGGCAGCAGGGCGTCCAGAATGCGCTCTTCCGCGGCATCCATTGCCTGGTATTCGTGCCGCTTCATTTCCTTTTCTCGCAGCATCTTGATGGCCATATCCGCCAGATCACGAATAATGGATTCCACGTCGCGGCCGACATAGCCCACCTCGGTGAACTTGGTGGCTTCCACTTTCAGAAACGGCGCGTCGGCCAGTTTGGCCAGCCGCCGGGCAATTTCGGTTTTACCAACACCAGTGGGGCCGATCATCAGGATATTTTTGGGGGTGATCTCGTCCCGCAGATCGGAATCCAGCTGCATCCGGCGCCAGCGGTTTCTAAGGGCGATGGCGACCGAGCGTTTTGCCTCTTCCTGGCCGACGATGTGTTTGTTGAGCTCGTGAACAATTTCACGGGGGGTCATAGCAGACATGGGGGCTCCGGTTATTCGTTGGCAGAGAGCGATTCGAGGGTGCGGTTGTGGTTTGTATAGATACAAATGTCAGCCGCGATATCCAGGCCTTTCTCCACAATCTCCGTGGCGCCCAGCTCGGTATTTTCCAGCAGCGCCCTGGCCGAGGCTTGCGCAAAGGGGCCGCCAGAACCGATGGCGATCAGACCCTGCTCGGGCTCGATCACGTCACCGTTACCGGTAATGATCAATGAGGCCGTCTTGTCGGCGACGGCCAGCAGGGCTTCGAGTCGTCGCAATGCCCGGTCGGTCCGCCATTCCTTGGCCAGTTCAACGGCGGCTCTGGTCAGGTTGCCCTGATGCTTCTCCAGCTGCGCTTCGAAGCGTTCGAACAATGTGAAGGCGTCAGCAGTGCCGCCAGCAAACCCGGCCAGCACCTGGCCGTTATAGAGACGGCGAACCTTGCGGGCGTTGCCTTTCATGACGGTATTGCCAAGGGATACCTGGCCGTCGCCGCCCATGGCGACGTCATCACCGCGTCGAACAGAAAGTATGGTAGTCATTCTGGCTCCACTTGCCTGATTTAGAACGTATCCTCAGGTAATGGAGGCAGGCTTCGGGTTTTCAAGGGTCCGGGGCAGGGCGGGCCGCTCACTCTGACTTGGGAGTGTCTTTGGGGATCTTTTTGACCAGGGGTTCGATGTTTATCGACACGAGCCTGTCAACCGCCGAATTCATCTGGCTGCGGGAGTCGAACGGCCCGACGTTGACCCGGTACCAGGTGCTGCCGCTTTCCAGGTCAATGCGGCTGACGTAGGCACGCAATCCCTGGAAAGCGATCTGTGCGCGCTGTCGTTCGGCGTCCGCCTGGGTTCTGAAGGAGCCGGTCTGGACCAGGTAGTCAAAGGTGGTCTGCGCCGGGCCGGGGGTGTATTCATTGACCTTGGGCGGGACCACTTCCGAATCCGGCAGCATGTCGTAGAACTTGAAGCCGGGCTTTTTCTCGGTCGGTGCCTTCGTTTTTGACTCTGTTTCTGTCTTTGCCTGATTTTCCTGCGCCGGCGCGCGAGCCTGGTCAGGTGCAGGCAGGGAATTCAGGTAGACGATAAACCCGATGAAGCCTCCCACTGTGGCCAGTGAGAGGATCCATTTCAGGGAAAGTCCGCCACGCTGGGATTTCGCTACCGACTGGCGCTTGGGACGGGCCTCACTCTTTCGCTCGGGTTTGCGGGCATAATCCTTGGCCATGGTTACATCTCTTCCGGCGCACTGACACCCAGCAGGTCAAGGCCGTTGGCGATAACCTGGCGTATGGCCAGATAGAGTGACAGTCTTGCGTCCCGCACCGCGGTATCTTCGATCAGTACTTTGTGGGCGTTGTAATAGGTGTGGAACTGGCCGGCCAGTTCACGCAGATAATGGGTCAGGTGATGAGGCTCGCGCTGCCTGGCCGAGTTTTCGATCAGTTCCGGGTAGCGGGCCAGCTGGTTGGCCAGATCTTTTTCCTCATCCAGGGTTAGCAGTGACAGGTCTCCGAGGCTTTCATTCCTGCCCCGTGTGGTGCCTTCTTGCTCAAGCTTGCGCAACACGCTGCAGATCCGGGCGTGAGCATACTGGATGTAGTAGACCGGGTTTTCGTTGGTCTGGGAGCGGGCCAGGTCAATATCGAACGTCAGTTGAGAATCCACCCGTCGGGCTGCCAGGAAGAACCGGGTGGCGTCGCGGCCTACTTCGTCGATCAGGTCCCGCACGGTGACGTAACTGCCCGCACGCTTGGAGATTTTTACTTCCTGTCCGGAGCGGGTCACCATCACCATCTGGTGCAGCACATAATCCGGCCAGCCCTCAGGGATTCCGGCCTTGAGTGCCTGCAGGCCGGCGCGCACACGAGTGACCGTTGAGTGGTGGTCCGCCCCCTGCTCGTTGATAACGGTGGTAAAGCCCCGTTGCCATTTGTCCAGATGGTAGGCCACGTCTGGCAGGAAGTAGGTGTAGCCTCCATCCTGTTTGCGCATGACCCGGTCCTTGTCGTCGCCGAACTCTGTGGTTTTCAGCCACAGGGCGCCATCCTGCTCATAGGTGTAGCCATTGGCCTGCAACTGCTTGACGGTGGCTTCAACCTTGCCTTCCTCGTATAGGGAGGATTCCAGGAAATACACATCGAACTGAACGCCAAATGCCTTGAGGTCCAGATCTTGCTCGCGCCGCAGGTAGGCCACGGCAAACTCCTGGATTGCGGCCTGATCTTCAGGGTCCGCTTTCGCGGTAACTTCACGGTCGTCGGCTTTTACCGTTTCGCCGGCAAGATAGGCCCTGGCGACATCGACAATGTAGTCGCCCCGATAGCCATCCGTCGGCCAGCTGGCGTCGTCCGGCGTCAGGCCTTTCACACGGGCCTGCACGGATAGCGCCAGATTGTTGATTTGCGCGCCGGCGTCGTTGTAGTAAAACTCGCGGGTGACGCTGTAGCCGTTGGCTTCCAGCAACCGGCTGAGGCAATCGCCGATAGCCGCACCGCGCCCGTGGCCCACGTGCAGCGGGCCGGTGGGATTGGCAGAGACGAACTCTACCTGCACTTTCTGGCCCTGACCGTTCTGGTTGCGTCCGTACTGGTCCGCCTGCTCCAGAATAGTATCGACCACCTCGAAGGCGCTGACAGTACTCATGAAAAAGTTGATAAAGCCCGGACCGGCGATCTCGACCTTGGCAACGGCTGCGCTTTCCGGAAGCCTTTCCACCAGTGCTTCTGCCAGCTTGCGCGGTGCGTAGCCTGCGGCTTTCGAGGCCACCAGTGCAATGTTGCAGGCGTAGTCGCCGTGGGCCTTGTCCTTGGTGTTACCGACCTGTGGCGTGAAGGTCTGGTCGGCGGGAAGAACACCTTCGGTTTGAAGCTTGGCCAGTGATGACTGAAGCAGCTCGGTTACGGTCTCTTTCATGCTGTCGGGTAACTCGGTTTGCAAGAGAATGGATCAGTGGCAGCCAGTATCGCCGCCCGCAAATGAAGCCGGGTATTATCGCGGAAACAGCCGCGGCAAGCAAAAGGTCTAGCCGGTTTCCTGGGGGTCTACATCGATCATCCATTTAAGGCCGCCAGGCAGTCTGGTTTCGTCCAGCACCTGGCAGATTCCGGTAAGCGTGCGGTTCAGGTGCTTACGTTGATCACACAAAAGCACCAGTTGCGCCCGGTGCCTGTCGGCTCGCCTGGCGATCAGTGCTGGCAGTGGTCCCCAGATCTCCAGTCTATCGCCTCTGGCGAGGGGTTTGATCCGGTCCAGAATCTTGAGGCTGTTTTCCATGGTGTCTGCCTCGGCGCGGAAAATGGCCATGGCTCTGAACGGGGGCAGGGCGCCGGTTTCCCGTTCCGCGAGCAGCTGGTCGGCAACCGGGAGGTAGTCGCCCTGCGCCAGGGACTGAAGTAGGGGATGATCGCTGTGACAGGTCTGAACCAGAACATCACCGGGATGTTCGCCTCGGCCGGCGCGTCCGCTAACCTGGATCAGGGTCTGGATCAGCTGTTCCGGTGCCCGGAAGTCGACGCTGAATAGCCCGCCGTCGGCGTTGATCACCACCACAAGGGTGACGCCAGGGAAGTCGTGGCCTTTTGCCAGCATCTGGGTGCCGACCAAAATGCAGGGGCTGCCGCTGTTGACCTGCTTGAGAATGCTCTGGATGCTGCCCTTGCGCTGGGTGCTGTCGCGATCGACACGTACGATGGGGGTTTCCGGGAACTGTTCGGCAAGGAAATCTTCCGCTCTTTCGGTGCCCTGGCCGACCGGCTTGAACGCGTCACTCTCACATTTCGGGCATATCTCCGTGGCGGCCACCTGATAATCGCAGTGGTGGCAGCGCATGGCGCGATCACGGCGGTGGTAAGTGAGGCGGGTATCGCAACGGGGGCATTCCACCATGTGACCGCAGTCGAAGCACATCATCACGGGGGCGAATCCCCGGCGGTTGACGTAAACCAGAACCTGCCGGCCGCTGTCCAGGGTGCGGCGGATGGCGTCGAGAGTTGGCCGGGACAGGCCCGCCTGAAGCGGACGACTGCGGATGTCCAGCAGTTTGATCGTCGGTGGTCTGGATTTTCCGGCACGTTCTTCCAGCTTTATCAGCGTGTATTTTCCCGTTTGGGCATTGTGAATGGATTCCAGCGATGGCGTCGCAGAGCCCAGGATGACCGGGCAATCATTGAGGTGGCCCCGGTAAACCGCTGTATCCCGCCCTGAATAGCGGAATCCCTCACCCTGCTTGAAAGAACTGTCGTGCTCCTCATCCACAATGATGGTGCGCAGTCGGGTAAAGGGCAGAAGCACCGCAGAACGGGTGCCAATCAGAATGACCGGGTCTCCGTTTCTCACTTTCAGCCAGGCATCGAGGCGCTGAGCGTCATTCAGAGCGGAATGCCACACGGCAACCCGTGCCCCGAAATAACGCTCAAAACGAGCCACCGTCTGGGGTGTCAGGTTGATCTCCGGAACAAGGACCAGAGCCTGGTCAGTCGGCGACAGATGCTGTTTCAGGTAGTCCAGGTATATTTCAGTCTTGCCGCTGCCGGTAATGCCGTACAGAAGTGATGTTGAAAAGCCGTCAGCGGGCTTTGGCAGTTGCGCGGCCGCTTGACTTTGGGCATCAGACAGGTGTGGTCCGTCTGTTGTCGGCTCGGAATCTAACTCAGCCTGGGGAGGATCGGCTTCGACAATCAGGTTCCTGTCACGCAAGGTACGGATTTGGGCGCTGGAGAAGCCCGCCTGAGTAATGCGTCGGGTTGCGGCACCCTCGGGATATTGCGCCAGCCATGCCAAAAGCGCTCTCTGTTTTGTGGCATTGGCCGCGAGATTGTCCGGGCTGCCGGTCGCCTTCCAGTAGGCCTCGGTGCGCGCTTTTGCCGGTTGGCCTCGCCGCAGGGCCGGGGGTAGGGCGGTGAACAGGCATTCACCAAGCGGATGCTGGTAGTAGTCAGACGCCCAGCTCAGCAGGCGAAAGGTTTCCTCTGGCAGAGCCTGCCAGTCCTCGCAGCATCCCTGGATGGCTTTAAGCGTGATGCCTTCGGGCGGCGGAGCATCAAGGGCGGCAACCAGCCCGGTGGCTGTGGTGCGGCCAAACGGAATGGTTACCCTCTGGCCGCAGGCCAGATCCATACCCTCCGGCACCCGGTAATCGAACAGCCGTCTGAGGGGACGGTTCAGGGCGATGCGCGCTGTACGGGCCACATTTGGCTCCAATGGAGAAAAGAGATCGATAACAATGCTTGACAGCGGTGATAAGGGCTTGCCTGCGGCTCTTTTTGTCAGTAAGATTCGCGGTCTGTTTTCGGCTGGGCATGATTGTGCCCCGTCTCGTCATTTGATTCAAACATGCGGTGCCTGACGCCAGGATCAATCCCGATCCCGCGATCTGGTAGCGGCATGACCGACCGAGGTTCGCCATGAAAGAAGGTATCCATCCCAAGTATGCAGAAATCACCGCGACATGTTCATGCGGTAATGTTCTGAAGACACGTTCAACATTTACCCAGGATCTGACCCTGGATGTGTGCTCGCAGTGTCACCCGTTCTACACCGGCAAGCAGAAGGTGATGGACACTGGTGGCCGTATCGACCGCTTCCAGAAGCGTTTCGGTGGCAGAATCGGTGGCAAGAAGGCCTGATTCCCGTAACCGGACCAGAAAAAGCGCCTGCGGGCGCTTTTTTTATGCCCGGACAAAAATCACTCGGAGCTGTCGAATAGGCGTATACGCAGTATGGCTTATTGACTGATCAGGAAATGCGCAGCGGGGCCTTGTCTGCGTTTGGTCTTCGCGCCATAATGGCGCGCTCTGCTGAGTTGGCTCAGCGGTCCTCCTTCAATAAACGTTATAAAACGGAACAGTGGCAATGTCTCAAGATCTGAAAGAAGCAGCCCTTGAATATCACGCCAAGCCGCGGCCTGGTAAGCTGAGTGTTGAAATCACCAAGCCCACCAAGACATCCCGCGACCTCTCTCTGGCGTACAGCCCCGGGGTTGCCGAGCCGGTCCGCGAGATCGCAAAAGACCCGGAAAATGCCTATAAATATACAGGCAAGGGCAATCTGGTAGCCGTTATTTCCGACGGAACCGCGATTCTCGGCCTTGGAAATCTCGGGCCATTGGCCAGCAAGCCGGTCATGGAAGGCAAGGGCGTACTGTTCAAGCGCTTCGCCGGCATTGATGTATTCGACATCGAAGTGAATTCCGAGAGCCCCCAGGCGTTCATTGAGACCG
The DNA here is from genome assembly GCF_008795985.1 of Marinobacter halotolerans. NCBI lineage: Bacteria > Pseudomonadati > Pseudomonadota > Gammaproteobacteria > Pseudomonadales > Marinobacteraceae > Marinobacter > Marinobacter halotolerans. The sequence continues at coordinate 129,914 of NZ_VMHP01000003.1, forward strand.
TTGAGCGTATTGCCGACACCTTCGGTGGGATTAACCTGGAAGACATCAAGGCGCCCGAGTGCTTTGAAATTGAGCGCGCCCTGATTGAAAAATGCAGCGTGCCGATTTTTCACGATGATCAGCATGGCACAGCTATTGTGACCGCCGCTGGCATGATCAACGCCCTTGAGCTTCAGGGCAAGAAGATTGAGGAAGCCAGGATCGTCTGTCTTGGTGCCGGTGCTGCCGCGATCGCCTGCATGAAGCTACTGGTCAGCTGTGGCGTCAGTTCTGAAAACATCTTTATGCTGGACCGGAAGGGTGTGATCCATTCAGGGCGTGATGATCTGAACCAGTACAAGGCAATGTTTGCCAATGACACCGATCGCCGAACTCTGGATGATGCGATCGACGGTGCCGACGTTTTTCTCGGCCTGTCCGGCCCGGATCTTCTCACCGCGGATCAACTGAAAAAGATGGCGCCGAATCCAATCGTGTTCGCCTGTTCCAACCCCGACCCAGAGATCAGCCCGGAAGTTGCCCTGGCAACCCGTGACGACCTGATCATGGCAACCGGTCGGTCGGACTACCCGAACCAGGTAAACAACGTACTGGGCTTTCCGTTCATCTTCCGTGGTGCCCTGGACGTTCGCGCAACCGCCATCAACGAAGAAATGAAGGTTGCGGCAGTGCATGCTATACGCGAACTGGCGAAAGAGCCTGTTCCTGCAGATATCTGCGAGGCCTACGGCGTATCCAGCTTCGAGTTCGGACGCGAATACATCATTCCCAAGCCGATGGACGTTCGTCTGCTTGAGGTTGTTCCGGCAGCCGTAGCGCGTGCTGCAGTGGACTCCGGGGTTGCCCGCAACCCGTATCCGGCTCACTATCCGCTGAAGTCGATGGAAGACATCATCTAACCGTTTCAGCAGTAGAAAACCGGAAAGAAAAAACCGACGGTCACGCCGTCGGTTTTTTTATGGGCCCGGACCAAGTGGGGCTTAGAAAATCTGCCTGGAAAAATCATTGCTCCCGCCGTTCTCATTTGTGTCGGCGGAATTTTCCTCCGGATCAAGGGGCGGCGGCGCCTCTTCCTCCCGGAAGATTTCGAAAATGGCTCCTTCCTGTCCGGGTCGGGCACGTTTGCCGGTTTCCGGATCAATGCGAACGTTTACAATGCCGTTCGGGCGCGGCATGAAGGCAGGGGGCTCGCCCTTCAGTGCAACCTCCATGTAGTCGATCCAGATCGGAAGTGCCGTGCTGGCGCCGTATTCACCACGACCCAGCGGGGCGGGCTGGTCAAAGCCGACCCAGACGGTGGTTGCAATCTTGTGGTTGAATCCGCTGAACCAGGTATCCCGTTGTTCGTTGGTTGTTCCGGTTTTGCCGCTGACATCTTTACGGTCCAATGCCAGAGCTCGGCGCCCGGTTCCCCGTTCAATGACATCCCGTAGCATGGAATGAAGGATGTACACCGCACGCTCATCGGCCAGCCTTCTGGCGATCCTTACGTCAGCTCCACTCTCTTCTGTCTCTGCCTCTGCCTCTTTCTGGTCACATTCCGTCTCGCACAGGATGACCTTGGGTGCCTTGTAGATTGCTTCACCACTGACGTCAGAGATGCGCTGAATGAAGAATGGCGTGACGTCATAGCCGCCGTTCGCAATGACCGCAAAGCCCCGTGCCACTTCCATTGGTGTCAGCAATCCACTGCCCAATGACAGCGAGAGGTCTTTCTGCATGTCGTCCGTGGGTATCTTGAGTTGCTTCAGGTATTCGACCGTGGGCTCGATGCCGAGGTCGCGAAGCAGGCGAACGGACACCAGGTTTCGTGACTGGTAGAGCGCTTTGCGCAGTCGGGTCGGCCCGTAGAACTGTCCGGAGGAGTTCTGGGGGCGCCAGGCGGTTTCCAGCTCGGAATCATCAAAGACAATAGGGGCGTCGTTGTAGATGGTTGCTGGCGTGCGCCCTCTCTCGAGAGCGCTAAGGTACAGAAACGGTTTGAAATTCGAGCCGGGCTGACGTTGGGCCTGAACCGCCCGGTTATATTTCGTGCGTCCGAAACTGTAGCCGCCCACAAGGGCTTCAACAGCACCGGTGTCTGCTTCAAGTGATATTAACGCGCCCTGGGCTTTGGGTTCCTGGGCAAGTGCCAGTTTCGGTCGGGTAACCGTTTCGGAATCTGAAACCGGCGTCTGTGCCATCTCAGCCTCGGGGGTCTCGGGCTCTATGGGTTCGACATAGACAATGTCGCCGACCGCGAGCACCTCGGATGGTTTCTCTGGCTCGGGGCCTGTCAGGTCCTCGGTCTTGTACCGGCGCGCCCAGGTCATGGTTTCAAATGGGATGACTGCTTTACCCAGCGCGCGTGCGTAAACGTCCGCAACCATCGCGTCATCACGAACTCCGGTGACCACGGCGGGTATCAGATCAGCGATCTCCGGATAGCCGGCCATCAGTCCCGGGAGGTTGTCTGGTTCCAGCGCATCGCCAGATACCTGCCCGATTGGGCCGCGAAAACCGTGGCGGCGGTCGTAAGCTTCCAGTCCTGCCCGCAAGGCCTCTGTCGCCGCCTGCTGCTTTTCGCTATTGACGGTCAGGGTGACGGTATAGCCCTCGGTATAGGCTGCATCTCCAAAGCGCTCGACCATCTCCTTGCGAGCCATTTCGGCAATGTGATCCGCATCCACTTCATTGGAAGGTGCGTGGTAACTGGCGGTAATCGGGGCTTCAGAAGCCAGTTCATAGCCATTCGGAGTAATGTAGCCCAGATCACGCATGCGGCTGAGAATCCAGTTGCGACGGACAAGCGCCCGCTGGGGGTTTGCCAGTGGATTATAAGCAGAGGGTGCCTTGGGCAGGCCGGCGAGCATGGCCATTTGTGGCAGGGACAATTCCGCCACCGGTTTATCGTAATAAACCTGGGCAGCGGCCTGAATTCCATAGGCGCGATTGCCGAGATAAATCTTGTTCAGATAGAGCTCGAGAATCCGTTTTTTATCCAGTTCACGTTCAATCTGAAGAGCAAGTAGTATCTCATTGAACTTGCGAATAAAGGTCCTGTCGCGTGACAAAAAGTAATTTTTTGCAACCTGCATTGTGATGGTGCTACCGCCGGATTGGATTTCGCCGGTAGAGATCAGTTCGATTGCAGCCCGCATCAGGCCTTTGATGTCGACCCCGAAGTGCTCGTAAAAACGGGCGTCTTCCGCGGCCAGAAAGGCATGTAACTGAATTGTAGGGATCTGTTCGATTGTGACTGGTGCCCTTCTCTTTTCACCGAATTCTGCTATTAATCTGTCGTCAGCGCTGTAGACCCGCAGAGGCGTCTGCAGCTTGATGTCCAGAAGTTGATCCACCGCTGGAAGCCCGGGTCGAAGGTAAAGGTAAAAGGCACTGGTCAGAATGGTGGCCGAACTGAGACCGACGACAAAAAACCAGGCGAGGAGGCGAGATGTGCGCAACAAATGAGACATTTTTTTCTGACAACTGTTGGATATAGGTCTATCATTTGAGAAATTGCTTTAGGTAGGAAACGTTTCTCCCACGCCACAATCTTCCCAAGAAAAGAAGAACTGGCATTGTAGACGGAAACTTAAAGAAATTCTCTTAAATAAAAAACACATATGAAACGGTCTTAATAGACGATTCATGACCCGGTGCATGGAACCAGGTATAGGGTGAGCCAGTGTTCGGATTTCTAGGAAAAAAATCCAGTGCGGTCCTTGGGTTGGATATAAGCTCCAGCTCGGTGAAGCTCCTGGAATTATCAAAGCAGGGCGACCGCTATAAGGTCGAGAGCTATGCGGTGGAGCCGTTACCGGCCAACGCTGTCGTAGAAAAAAACATTACCGATGTCGAAGCGGTTGGCGAAGTGCTCAAACGCGTGGCCTCGAAAGCCCGCACCGGCGTCAAGCAGGCAGCCGTGGCTGTTTCGGGGTCGGCGGTGATCACCAAGCTGATCCAGATGGATGGCGGTCTCAACGAATTTGAAATGGAAGACCAGATTACTCTGGAAGCCGACCAGTACATCCCTTACCCATTGGATGAAGTGGCTATCGATTTCGAGGTTCAGGGTCCGTCCGAGACAAATCCCGATCAGGTTGATGTTCTTCTGGCTGCGTGCCGGAAGGAGAATGTCGACATCCGGGAGGACGCGCTCGAGATTGCCTCCCTCTCAACCAAAGTGGTTGACGTTGAAGCCTACGCCCTCGAACGTGCCTACTCACTGATTGAGCCGCAACTGGATTCCCAGGGTGAGGAGCTGGTTGTTGCCATTGTGGATGTGGGCGCAACCATGACTACTCTGAGTGTTCTGGCCGAGGGCAAGACAGTCTATACCCGGGAACAGATTTTCGGCGGCAAGCAACTTACCGAAGAAATCCAGCGCCGCTACGGTCTGTCGCTGGAAGAAGCCGGGCTTGCCAAAAAGCAGGGTGGCCTTCCTGACGACTACGATTCCGAAGTGTTGACTCCCTTCCGTGAGGCAGTGGTTCAGCAGGTTGCCAGGGCGCTTCAGTTCTTCTTTGGAGCAAGCCAGTACAATGCCGTGGATTACGTCGTCCTTGCCGGTGGCACCGCCTCGATTCAGGGTCTGACTGAAATGGTTGAAGAGAAGACGGGTACGCCGACACTGGTGGCGAATCCGTTTGCGGATATGGCTGTAGGATCGCGAGTGAATGCTTCCTCACTGAGTAATGACGCCCCTTCGCTGATGATTGCATGTGGCCTGGCAATGAGGAGCTTTGACTGATGGCAAAGATTAACCTCAGGCCCTGGCGCGAAGAGCTTAGGGCGGAAAAACAGAAACAGTTCGTTGTGATGATCCTTGGCGCCGCGATTATTGCCGGCGGCCTGGCGTTCCTTTGGAAAAGCGATATGGACAGCCGCATCGCCTATCAGGAATCGCGCAACGCCTACATTGAAACTGCCACCAAGCAGCTCGATGAGCAGATCAAGGAAATTGAGGATCTCAAGCGCAAGCGGGACGAGCTCCTTGCCCGCATGAAGGTGATTCAGGATCTTCAGGGTAAGCGTCCGGTTATCGTGAGAGTTTTCGACGAGTTGGTAAGAACGCTTCCGGATGGGCTTTTCTACACGGAGCTGACCAAACAGAACGACCTGCTGAGTATTGTGGGTATGTCTGAATCGAACAGCCGTATTGCTTCATTGATGCGCCGTTTCGAAGAGTCTCAGTGGTTTACTGATCCGAATCTGTCGAACGTGGCATCAGCGGAGAATCGCAGGGCGGGATACAGTCAGTTCAATCTGACGGTTAAGCAGAAGACGCCAGAGCCGGAAGCGGAGGGTGAAAAATGAGCCTCGCGGACTCCATGAAGAAGCTGAACGAATTCGATATCAATGATCTTGATGTCAACAACGCGGGAATATGGCCTGCGCCGGTCAAGGGCATCGTTGTTCTGATCGTCTTCGGCCTGATTCTCGGTGGCGGCTACTGGTTCTTTATCAAGGATCAGTATGCGGAACTGAAACAGGTTGAGCAGAAAGAGCAGGAGCTTCGGCAGCGTTACGAAAGCAAAGCTTATCGGGTCGCGAACCTCGAGGTTTTCAAGGCTCAGATGCAGGAAATGGAAGAGACCTTCGGGGCTCTGGTACGGCAACTGCCGAGCGAGACCGAAGTTCCCGGGCTGTTGGAGGATATTACCAACACTGCTCTGGGTAGCGGTCTCGACCTCGAGGAAGTAAAGCTCCAGAGCGAGGTTCGCCGGGACTTCTACTCCGAATTGCCGATCAACATCCGCGTCACAGGCTCTTACCACGAGCTGGCAACGTTCGTTAGCAGTGTTGCCGGGCTGCCCCGGATCGTGACACTGCACGATCTGAAAATATCGCCGGTTGGCGGTGGTGGTGATCAGTTGAATATGCAGGTTCTTGCACGGACCTATCGTTACAGGGATGGGGAGTGAGCATGAGTTTGAAGCATGCAGTTAAAGCCTGTTTCGGGATTGGTCTTGTGACTCTGCTGACGGCGTGTTCCCAGAGCAGTGGATTTTCTGATCTGGATCAGTTTATGGCCGAGACGCGGGCGAAGCCCCGGGGGTTCGTTGAACCGCTGCCGGAGTTCAAGTCCTACGAAGCATTTACCTACTCAGCGGCGGATCGCCGGGCACCGTTTGAACCGCCCGTCGACGTTCAGTTGACCATGATTGATCAGCAACCAGCCAGCACGATTGAGCCGGATCTGGATCGCCCGAGAGAAGTTCTTGAGAATTTCTCGCTGAGTGAACTGACCATGGTCGGCACTCTAAGTGGCTCCTCCGACAATCTGTTTGCGTTGATCAGAGATAACACCGGCGGTATTCACCGGGTGACAACCGGTAATTACATGGGCCAGAACTACGGTCGTATTATCGGTGTGAACGAAACCCGGGTCGAGTTAATCGAGATCGTTCCCAATGGCAGCGGCGGATGGGTTGAGCGTCCTCGCTCGCTTACGCTGAACGGCGAAGCAGAAGGCTAAGGAGCGGCATTATGAACAGTGAAAGAACCATGTACGAACAAAAAAGTTTAGGGTCGAGGCTAGCGATGTTTAGAAAACTCAATGTATACGTCAGCATGATTGCTCTTGGGTTGTTGTCTGGCCTGGCCAACGCGGTCACGCTGGAAGACGTGTCGTTTTCGTCGCTGGCCGGCGATCGGACCGAAGTCGTTCTGTCGTTTGACGGAACGCCGCCGGAACCGACCGGCTACACGATCGAACGACCGGCCCGGATTGCGGTGGATCTTCGGGATACGAAGAGCGCCCTTGATTCCAGAAATATTTCACTCGGTTCGGGTAATGCCCAGAGCATGACCGTGGTCGAAACCGATGACCGCACCCGACTGATTTTCAATCTTTCGGAACTGGTGTCCTACCGGACAATCAGGGATGGCAGTCGTTTGGTGATGACCATTGGTGAGCCAGCGGTTTCAGCCGCCGCTCCGGCCATGACTGCGCCTTCAGCGAGTTCCGGTGGCAGCCAGTCCGGCGCCTCCGACAATGCGCTGGCCGGCGTTGACTTCCGTCGTGGCGAAGACGGCGAGGGTCGCATCATTGTTGATCTTGGTAGGTCTGACGTTCCGGTTGATCTCTCCGAGCTCGGGGGCAAGATCCGCCTGACCATGGAAGACCTGAACGTACCGGAAGATCTGCGTCGCAGGCTCGACGTTACTGATTTTGCAACGCCCGTCAACCGTATTGACACCTATATCGAAGATGGCAACGCAGTCGTAGAGATCCAGCCCGATGGCAATTACGACTACATCGCCTACCAGTCTGGTTCTGAGTTCACCGTCAGTGTTGAACGGCTAACGGAGCAGGAAGCTGAGGAGCGCCGCGAGGAGAAATTCCCTTACACCGGCGAGAAACTGTCCCTTAATTTCCAGGACATCGAAGTTCGCTCAGTGCTCCAGCTTATTGCTGACTTTACCGGCCTGAATCTGGTGGCCAGTGACACCGTGAGCGGCAGCATCACGCTGCGCCTGCAAAACGTGCCCTGGGACCAGGCGCTGGATCTGATTCTCAAAACCAAGGGTCTGGACAAGCGTCAGATCGGTAACGTACTGCTCGTGGCGCCGGCTGATGAAATTGCGGCCCGCGAAAGACTGGAGCTCGAGACCGAGAAGCAGATCGCCGAGCTTGCGCCGGTCCGGCTGGATATTGTCCAGGTGAACTATGCCAAGGCCGCAGATATTGTCTCTCTGATCAAGGCTGATGAAGAGCTGATTTCGGATCGCGGTTTTGTGTCTTCTGATGCCCGGACCAACACCATCAGCGTTCGTGAAACCACGGAGAAGCTTGCTCAGATCCGTCGTCTGGTGTCCACTTGGGACGTTCCGGTGCGGCAGGTATCGATTGAAGCACGGATCGTCCGCGCCCAGACCAACGTGGCGGAAGATCTGGGTGTTCGTTGGGGCGGCGCAGCCTACGATGTTCGGGGTGATGGTAGTGTCGTGTCTGTGGGCGGCTCACTCTCCGGCGTTCAGGATGCTCGCGACTCTTCTGCGCCGGGCGTTGGCTTTGCAACCACCTTCCCGGGCGCACTGGCTGTAGATCTGGGTGTGACCGGTCAGGGCGCTTCGTCCTTCGCCCTTGGCTGGGGTAGTGACGATTATCTGGTTGATCTCGAGCTGTCCGCCCTTGAAAGCGACGGCCAGGCAGAAGTGGTTTCCCAGCCCAGGGTTGTTACCGCCGATCGCCAGACCGCCTCTATTAAGGCTGGTGAAGAGATTCCTTATCAGGAAGCGTCTTCCAGCGGTGCAACATCGGTATCTTTCAAGGAAGCCGTGCTTTCACTGGAAGTCACACCTCAGATCACTCCGGACGACAAGATCATCATGGATCTGGTGGTGAATCAGGATTCTCGAGGTGAAGTAACAGGCGGCATTCCGTCTATTAACACCAACGAGGTTACGACCCAGGTGCTGGTCGGTAACGGTGAAACGGTGGTACTTGGCGGCATCTTCCAGTCAGAGGTGGCGACGACCACGACCAAGACACCCTTCCTTGGTGATATTCCTTACCTCGGACGCCTTTTTAAGCGGACAGAGCACATTGACGAGCGCAGTGAATTGCTGATCTTCATCACTCCGAAGATCATCAAGAGTGACCTGATTCAATAATCGGTTGTTCGCTGCAAAAAGCCGCCGTTTCTACGGCGGTTTTTTTTTGCGGCTGATTTGTGGGAACTTATGGAAAGACCGACCCTGTGATATTCTCACTCGCCTGAACACACGTGAGCGGAAGTTATGTCGTTGCCCAAACGAGTTGTCCTGGTTGGCCCAATGGGGGCCGGCAAAAGCACCATTGGCCGAATGCTGGCCAAGGAGCTGGGCTATCGATTTCTGGATTCCGACCGGATTATTGAAGAGCGGTGTGGTGCCAACATACCGTGGATCTTTGACGTGGAAGGCGAGGATGGCTTCCGGCAGCGGGAAACCGCAATGCTCAGTGAGCTGTCGGAGCAACCCCAGACCGTGCTTGCAACTGGTGGCGGAGCGGTCATGCGTGAGGAGAACCATGCCCATCTGAAGCGGGACTCCATGGTTATCTATCTGAAAACCTCCATCGAGCAACAGGTGGAGCGAACCCGCAAGGATAAGAATCGCCCCCTCCTTCAGAACGACGACCCGGAAGGTGTTCTGAGGCGACTGTTTGCATTGAGGGATCCCATTTATACCGGGCTCGCTGACATCGTTATGTACACGGACCGCAAAAGCCCGCGACTGGTGGTGCGTCAACTGGTAAACCGAATGAACCCGAAATCACCCCGGCACCGAAGAAAAGTTGGTAAAGAAGGCAGAAATCATGCTTGAGACAACCAAAGAGCTGAATGTTGAGCTGGGGGATCGAAGTTACCCGATCATTATCGGCCAGGCATTATTGGGAACCATGGACCTGACACCCTGGGTTGTAGGCGCCCAGGTTATGATTGTGACCAACGAAACAGTGGCGCCCCTGTATCTCGAATCCGCCAAAGCCTGTTTTCCAGGCAAACAGGTGGATACCTTGATTCTGCCGGATGGTGAGCAGTACAAAGACTGGCAGACCCTGAACCTGATTTTTGATGGCCTGTTGGAGAAGCGTCATTCCCGTAAAACTACCCTGGTGGCGCTGGGTGGCGGTGTCGTCGGGGATATGACCGGATTTGCAGCAGCCTCTTACCAGCGCGGGGTGGCTTTTGTGCAGATCCCGACCACGCTGCTGTCTCAGGTGGACTCATCCGTTGGGGGCAAGACCGGCATTAACCATCCGCTGGGTAAGAACATGATCGGTGCGTTCCATCAGCCGGAAATGGTACTGATTGATACGGAAAGCCTGAAATCCCTGCCAGCGCGCGAAGTTTCCGCGGGCCTGGCCGAGGTGATCAAATACGGCCTGATCCGGGCGCCGGAATTTCTGGCCTGGCTCGAGCGCAACGTCTCCGCATTGCTGGATCTAGAGCAGGAGGCGCTGGCTGAGGCCATCTACCGATCCTGTGCCTGCAAAGCAGAGGTTGTGGCCCTTGACGAGAGAGAAGGGGGGCTGCGGGCGATCCTGAACCTGGGTCATACCTTTGGCCACGCCATTGAAACATTCGCCGGCTACGGCAAGGTGCTGCACGGCGAGGCAGTTGGCACCGGGATGATGATGGCGGCGGACCTTTCCGCAAGGCAGGGCTGGATTACAGATCAGGATCGGGACCGTGCCATTCGTCTGATTGAAAGCGCCAGGCTGCCGAACCGTGCGCCGGCGGGCATGACGCCTGACGATTTTCTCAGGTTGATGGCCGTGGATAAAAAAAATGTCGACGGCACTCTGAGGCTTGTAGCTCTGCGCGCACTGGGTGATGCAGTGGTTACCGGTGAAATAAACTCGCAGCATCTCAGCAGCACGCTGACCACCTATTGTCTGAATTGAGAGCAGGGAATGAGCGCAACGGACGATGAGCTGAATATTCCGGCGGGAGAGAGTCTGGTTCCGGAGCTACAGGCCAGGTTCGGCCTGAGCGAGAACCCTCTGGCGATGGAAGTGCCGTTTTTCCCTGACGCTTCGCGCCATCACGCGCTGGAAACCCTTCGACATCTTTGTGGTTTTGGTGATCTTGCCCTGGTGCTGACCGGTGGTGAAGGTGTTGGCAAAAGCCGCCTGCTCGCCGAGCTTGTACGCAGTGAATCGTCCCGACTTGATTTCCATGCGATTGGCGCCGAATCCCTGGTCAGTGCCCAGGCGCTGGCCAATGGGTTGATTGGATTGGCCTATCGTGGGCTGGAATCGTCCGAAGGTGCCAGGGATGCCATCTATGGTTTCTTCCGCTGGTCTGAGACGCGAGCCAGAAAAGGGCGGCGGATGGTGCTGCTGATCGATGACGCCCAGCGTGTCCCCCCCGACGTGCTGCGGCTTTTGCTCGCTGCCTACCAGGCATCCGATCGGGCGTCGGCGGCTGCTCTTGTGTTCAGTGGCAGCGACGAGCTGTTGAACCTGCTGGGGCTGACGGAAGATAGCTCAGGAGTTTATCAGATTCACCTGCGCCCACTCTCCAGCGAGGAGATTGCTGCTTACCTGGAACCTCGGATTCACAAGGCCGGCGGTGACGTCAAAGCGCTGTTATCACCCGCCAGGTTGGAAGATCTGTCCCGGTTGAGTCGCGGCAGTTTCACCAGGCTCCGGCGCGTTGCCCCGGCCGTCTGGCTGGGTAGGCTGCCGGTCCAGAAGGATAATGCCCCGCGCTTCCGTTGGACCCTGAATGCGCGCTGGCCAGCCCTCGCGCTCATATTGCTGGCAGCGTCATGGTGGCTTGTGTCAGAGCAGTACGATGCGTCGGTGGCGAGGGAGAACATCGAGCCGCTGCCCGAGCCGGTCCGCAAAAGCGTGACTATCGGGCCTGGTAATCCAGCCATTGAAACCCCTGAGGCGCCCGAAACCGTGATGCCTGAACCTGAGCCCGAGCCTGAGCCTGAGCCTGAGCCTGAACCCGAGCCTGAACCTGAGCCTGAACCTGAGTCTGAACCTGAGCCTGAACCTGAGTCTGAACCTGAGCCCGAGCCTGAACCTGAGCCTGAGCCTTCATTTGCTCCCCAGAAGCCGGCTGCGTTCCTGCCGGTGGAGGAGGTGCGCGCATGGAACGGCTGGACTATTCAGGTGATTGCCGGCAATCAGGAGCAAACCGTGGTCAATGTTATCGAGCAGCACGAATCTGTGCTCAGTATTCGCTATACTGTCACCCAGCGTCAGGGAAAAGACTGGTTTGTCGGGTTTTTCGGCAATTTCGCAACCAAAGCAGCGGCAAGAGACGCTATAAGTCAGTTGCCAAGGGCGCTAAGAGGCCGGTCTCCGTGGATCAGAAAATTGAGTGGGTTTTGATCCTCTGAAATTCGCACGGCCGGGATTCTGCTTTAAAAACAACAGGTTTTGCCTCCCTTTCCCTTTAGGTGACCCTCGTAACTGACGTCTGGGCGCCCTAATATTAAACCTCTTTGGTTTGAGTACGTATTTGTACGCGTGTAAAATAGCCAGCCCCCATTTTCAGTGTCAAAGAATGCATAACCGGGCTTTTCTTGGTTAAATCTTTGATTGAAAAGCATTTCTACGCGAGAGAACGCTTATGATGACAGGTTTGTATCATCCCGATGAATTCAGGGACAACTGCGGCTTTGGCCTGATCGCCCATATGAAGGGCGAGGCCAGCCACAAGTTGTTGCAAACTGCCATTGAGTCGCTGACCTGCATGACCCACCGAGGTGGTATCGCGGCAGACGGCAAGACCGGTGATGGTTGCGGGCTGTTGATTCAGAGCCCGGATGCTTTTCTGCGCAAGGCTGCCAGGGAATGCTTTGGCAAAGCGCCGGAGGGCCAGTTTGCGGTAGGCCAGGTGTTTCTGAGCCCGGATGAATCCAGGGCCAGTGCGGGCCGAGCCGCCATTGAAAAGCGCCTGACCGAGCAGGGTCTGGAAGTCATGGGATGGCGCAAGGTGCCCACCGATGACAGCTGTCTCGGCCCCATGGCGCTGGATTGCATGCCCTGGATCGAGCAGGTCTTTGTTGTGCCGAACAAGCAGACAGAGCAGGAGTTCGCGATCGCGCTATTCGTTGGCCGTCGCCACGCAGAGCGGGATATGGCGGAGGATTCAGAGTTCTACATCTGCAGCCTTTCGCATCGCACTCTGGCCTATAAAGGCCTGATGATGCCCGCCGATCTTGCCAACTTTTACAAGGATCTGGGTGACCCTGATCTGCAGACGGCTATCTGCGTGTTTCACCAGCGTTTTTCCACCAACACCATGCCCAAGTGGCCGTTGGCCCAGCCGTTCCGCTACCTGGCACACAATGGTGAGATCAACACTGTCGATGGCAACCGGAACTGGGCCATTGCCCGGGCCGCCAAGTTCAGCTCGCCATCACTGCCGGACCTCCAGACCTTGCAGCCGCTGGTCAACCTGACCGGTTCGGACTCTTCCAGCATGGACAACATGCTGGAGGTGCTACTCGCAGGTGGTGTGGATCTGTTCCGTGCCGTGCGGATGATGATTCCGCCGGCCTGGCAGAATGTGGATACCATGGATTCCGAGTTGCGTGCCTTCTATGAATACAACTCCATGCACATGGAACCCTGGGATGGTCCGGCCGGACTGGTGCTTTCCGATGGCCGTTATGCGGTCTGTATGCTCGATCGCAACGGCTTGCGCCCGGCACGCTGGGTTATTACCAAGGACGATTTCATCACCCTGGCATCTGAAATCGGAACCTACGGCTACAAGCCCGAGGATGTGGTGGCCAAAGGCCGTGTCGGACCCGGCCAGATGCTGGCAATCGATACCGAGTCCGGTGAAGTTCTGCATACCAAGGATGTGGATCAGCGTCTTAAGAAGGCCCAGCCGTACAAGCAGTGGCTGCGGGATAATTCCCTGAGGGTGGAAGCCACCCTCAACCAGGAAACCCCGGACTTCAAACTGATGAAATCGGAAGATCTCCAGGTTCATCAGAAGATGTTCATGGTGTCCTACGAGGAGCGGGACCAGGTCCTGCGTCCGCTGGCGGAAAATGGCCAGGAAGCCGTCGGCTCAATGGGCGATGATACGCCCATGGCGGTGCTTTCCAGCCGTGTACGCCACGTCGCGGATTACTTCCGTCAGAAGTTTGCACAGGTCACCAACCCTGCGATCGACCCGCTGCGGGAATCCATCGTTATGTCCCTCGAGACTTGCATTGGTGCCGAGCGCAACGTGTTCGAGGAAACCCCGGAACACGCAAACCGGATCATTTTGACGACGCCGGTGCTGTCGCCAGCCAAGTTCCTGAAAATCGAAAATAATGAACGGCCCGGTTTCGAGGTCGCCCGCATTCCCATGGGTTACAGCCCGGAAATGGGCCTGGAAAAGGCCATTGAGGCGATCTGTCAGAGCGCCGAGCAGGCGGTTCGTGACGGCAAGGTCATTCTGATACTGAGCGATAAGGATCTGAAAGAGGGCGAGTTGCCCGCCAACGCCATGATGGCGACCGGCGCGGTTCACCATCACCTGGTCAAAAATGGTCTGCGTTGCGATTCCAATATTCTGGTTGAAACTGGCTGGGCCAGGGATCCGCACCACTTTGCTGTACTTTTCGGGTTTGGCGCCACCGCCGTTTATCCATACCTGGCCTTCCAGGTGCTGAATGATCTGATTCGCACCGGTGAGATCATGATGGACCCGATTGATGCGAAGAATAATTATCGCAAGGGCATCAACAAGGGCCTGCTAAAAATCCTGTCCAAGATGGGCATATCGACCATTACATCCTACCGTGGTGCCCAGCTGTTCGAGGCGATCGGTCTTGCGGATGAGCTGGTCGATCTGTGTTTCAAGGGCGTGCCTAACCGCATCCAGGGCGCAGGCTTCTATGAATTCCAGCAGGATCAGGAAGAGCTGGCGAAGGTGGCGTGGAAACCCCGCAAACCGATTTCCCAGGGTGGTCTGCTGAAATATGTGCACGGCCAGGAATACCATGCCTTCAATCCGGATGTGGTCGCCAAGCTCCAGGAAGCGGTGACCAGCGGCGATTACGGTCATTATATGGAGTATGCCGGGCTGGTGAACGAGCGCCCGGTTTCCACACTTCGAGATCTGCTGGTATTCCGCAAGGATCTGAAATCCATTGACCTGTCTGAAGTAGAACCGGTTGAGAACATCTTCCCCCGCTTCGACTCGGCGGCGATGTCTCTGGGTGCGCTATCGCCGGAGGCCCACGAGGCGCTGGCCATGGCCATGAACACCCTGGGTGGGCGCTCGAACTCCGGTGAGGGGGGTGAAGATCCCGCCCGCTACGGCACAGACAAACGCTCGAAGATCAAGCAGGTTGCCTCCGGACGTTTCGGCGTGACCGCGGAATATCTGCGCAGTGCCGATGTCATGCAGATCAAGGTCGCCCAGGGCGCCAAGCCCGGTGAGGGTGGCCAGCTGCCCGGTGGCAAGGTCAATGACCTGATCGCCCGTTTGCGTTATTCGGTGCCGGGCGTGACCCTGATCTCGCCGCCGCCGCACCACGATATCTATTCCATCGAGGATCTCGCGCAGCTGATTTTTGACCTCAAGCAGGTAAACCCGAAGGCCCTGGTGTCCGTGAAACTGGTCTCCGAGCCGGGCGTGGGTACGATTGCCGCTGGTGTGGCGAAAGCCTATGCCGACCTGATCACGGTATCCGGTTACGACGGCGGAACGGCGGCCAGCCCGCTGACCTCCATCCGTTATGCCGGTTCGCCCTGGGAGCTCGGGCTGAGCGAAACCCAGCAGGCGCTGCGGGCCAACGACCTGCGAGGCAAGATTCGCCTGCAGACGGACGGTGGCATTAAGACCGGACTGGACGTGGTTAAGGGCGCCATTCTCGGTGCCGAGAGCTTCGGCTTCGGCACCACGCCCATGGTGGCGTTGGGCTGTAAATACCTGCGCATCTGTCACCTGAACAATTGCGCAACCGGTGTGGCCACGCAGAATGAGCACCTGCGGCAAGAGCACTTCAACGGCACCGTGGAAATGGCTATGAATTTCTTCCGCTTTGTGGCGGAAGAAACCCGTGGCTGGTTGGCGCAACTGGGAGTTCGGAGCCTGGAAGAGCTGGTAGGACGTGTTGATTTGCTTGAACGCCTGCCGGGTGACACGCCCCGTCAGCAGAAGCTCGATCTCTCGCGTCTGCTGAGTAATGACCATATTCCGGCAGACAAGCCCAATACCTGTCAGGTTGAACGCAACCACCCGTTTGACCCGGGCAACCTGGCGGAAGAGATGGTTCGGGACATCGCCGCGACTATCGCCGACAAGAAGGGCGGTGAGTTCGCTTACCGGGTAACCAACTGCGACCGTTCTATCGGCGCGCGGCTGTCCGGCGAAATTGCCGAACAGCACGGCAACCAGGGCATGGTGTCTGCGCCGATCACGCTTAACCTGACTGGCACAGCGGGTCAGAGCTTTGGCGTGTGGAACGTGGGCGGCCTGAATCTGATTCTGGAAGGCGATGCCAACGATTACGTGGGCAAGGGCATGACCGGCGGCAAGCTGGTGGTGCGCCCGCCGACAGGCAGTAGTTTCAAGTCACAGGAGACGTCCATTGTCGGTAACACTTGCCTGTATGGCGCAACGGGCGGCAAGCTCTTTGCAGCAGGCACTGCCGGCGAGCGTTTCGGGGTGCGGAACTCCGGTGCCCATGCGGTTGTTGAGGGCGTGGGCGACCACTGCTGCGAGTATATGACCGGCGGACTGGTGACCGTCCTCGGCACAACCGGCCACAACTTCGGTGCCGGCATGACCGGTGGTTTCGCCTACGTACTGGACGTGAACAACACCTTTGTGGACAAGTACAACCACGAGCTGGTGGAAATACAGCGGATTTCCAGCGAGGAAATGGAGTCCTACCGGAACCATCTCCGCGGTGTGATTCGCGAGCATATCTCTGAAACGTCCAGCGAGTGGGCAGAGCACATTCTGAACAATTTCGACGACTACATTGGCCGCTTCTGGCTGGTGAAGCCAAAGGCCGCCAACCTGCGCAGCCTGTTGGCCAGTACCCGGGCCCGCCCGGAATAAGCAGCCGGAAATTCAGGGAAAGAGCGCTGCACGATGTGCAGCGCTGCCGTCGAAATTGAGTTTGATGAGAGCTTCATAATGAAAGAAAGACTGAGTAACGACTTCCAGTTTGTCGAGGTCGGGCGTATTGACCCGAAGAAAGTACCGGCAAAGAAGCGCAAAAAAGAATTTGGTGAGATTTACCACCCCTTCACCCAAGATCATGCCGCTTCCCAGTCCCACCGCTGCCTGGAGTGTGGCAACCCCTATTGTGAGTGGAAGTGCCCGGTCCATAACTATATTCCGAACTGGCTCAAGCTGGTGTCGGAAGGCAACATCATGAAAGCGGTAGAGCTTTGCCACCAGACCAACTCGCTACCGGAAGTCTGTGGCCGTGTCTGTCCTCAGGACCGGCTTTGTGAAGGCGCCTGTACCCTTAACGACGGTTACGGTGCGGTCACCATCGGCTCTGTCGAAAAATACATAACAGACACCGCGTTTGCGCTGGGCTGGAAGCCCGATATGTCCGCCGTGAAGTGGACTGACCGGAAGGTTGCCGTGATTGGTGCCGGCCCGGCGGGCCTGGGCTGCGCCGACGTGCTGGTGCGCAACGGCGTGAAGCCGGTGGTGTTTGATATCTATCCGGAAATCGGCGGCCTGCTGACCTTCGGTATTCCCGAATTCAAGCTGGAAAAGTCGGTCATGACCCGTCGCCGCAAGGTGTTCGAGGAAATGGGCGTGGAATTCCGCCTGTCCACGGAAGTGGGCAAGGACGTCCAGATGGCGGATATTCTGGAAGAGTACGACGCTGTCTTCATGGGCATGGGCACCTACACCTATATGAAGGGCGGCTTCCCTGGCGAAGACCTGGATGGCGTACACGATGCGCTGCCGTTCCTGGTATCCAACGTCAATCGTCGCCTCGGCTTCGAGAAAGAGGCCGGTGACTTTATCGATATGAAGGGCAAGCGTGTGGTGGTGCTCGGTGGCGGTGACACCGCCATGGACTGTAACCGCACCTCGATCCGTCAGCAGGCGGCCAGCGTGACCTGCGCCTATCGTCGCGATGAAAGCAACATGCCTGGCTCACGCAGGGAAGTGTCCAACGCCAAGGAAGAAGGCGTGAAGTTCATGTTCAACCGCCAGCCCATCGCCGTCATTGGCGAGGACAAGGTGGAAGGCGTCAAGGTAGTGCGTACCCAACTCGGCGAGCCGGATGAAAACGGACGTCAGCGCCCGGAAGTGGTTCCCGGCAGTGAAGAGGTGATCCCGGCCGATGCGGTGCTCGTAGCATTCGGTTTCCGTCCCAGTCCCGCCGACTGGTTCGACGAGCAGAAGGTCTCCACCGACGAGTCCGGCCGCGTGACCGCGGCCGAGGAAGTGGAGTTTCCTTTCCAGACCAGCAACCCGAAAATCTTTGCCGGTGGCGATATGGTAAGGGGCTCGGATCTGGTCGTCACCGCAATCTGGGAAGGCCGTCAGGCCGCCGAGGGCATTATGGATTACCTGGACATATGACCGAACTGAAGAACGACCGTTTGCTGCGCGCCCTGATGCGCCAGCCCGTTGACCGCACCCCGGTCTGGATGATGCGCCAGGCCGGGCGTTACCTGCCCGAATACCGGGCCACCCGCGCCAAGGCCGGTGACTTCCTGAGCCTTTGCAAGAATACGCCCCTGGCCTGCGAAGTTACCCTGCAGCCACTCAAGCGTTACCCGCTGGATGCCGCCATCCTGTTTTCGGACATACTGACCATCCCCGACGCGCTGGGACTGGGCCTGTATTTCGAAACCGGCGAAGGCCCGAAATTCCGCAACACCGTCCGGTCTGCGGCGGATGTGGATGCCCTGCCAACCATCAAGGCGGAAGTGGATCTGGATTACGTGATGAATGCCGTGTCCACCATACGCGGCGCGCTGAACGGTTCCGTTCCCCTGATCGGTTTTTCCGGAAGCCCCTGGACCCTGGCCACCTACATGATCGAAGGCAGCTCGTCCAAGGACTTCCGCGAGGCGAAGAAACTGATGTACGGCCAGCCCGACGTCATGCATCGCCTGCTGGACCATCTGGCTCTCTCGGTTATCGATTACCTGAACAGCCAGATCCGCGCCGGCGCCCAGGCCGTGCAGATTTTCGATACCTGGGGTGGGGTGCTGAGTAGCTGGGCCTACGAAGAGTTCTCCCTGCGCTACATGAAGAAAATTGTAGACGGCCTGATCCGTGAGAACGACGGACGCCGTGTGCCGGTGATTCTGTTCACCAAAAACGGCGGCCAGTGGCTGGAAACCATTGCAGACTCCGGCGCCGACGCCGTCGGCCTGGACTGGACCACCGACATCGGCGAAGCCCGCAAACGCATCGGCGACCGCGTTGCTCTGCAGGGCAACATGGACCCGGCCATGCTGTTCGCGCCGCCTGAACGGATCCGCGAGGAAGTGGCCGACATCCTGGCCCGCTACGGCAATGGCCCGGGCCACATCTTCAACCTGGGCCACGGCATAACCCCGGATGTTGATCCGGAACATGCCGGAGCCTTCATCCGCGCCGTGACCGAACTCAGCCCCAACTACCACAACGAAAGCTGATCCTGGCTAGAAACATTGACCTGCGGGGTCTATAGTCCCCGTAAGTCAATGACAACAGCCGGAGCAGCCTCTTGCCTGCAAAACCCTCTGAAAAGCGACGTTTTCACCGAATCTCCTTTGACGCGGAGTGCGAACTCCATTGTCGTGACGCTGTTTGGGCGAGCGAAGTGCTGGATATTTCGCTGAAAGGCGTGCTCGTCAAGCGTCCACCGAACTGGGACGTGCCGCTGAAAGAGCCTTGTGAGGTGATCATTCTGCTGGACGATCATGAAACCGGCATCGTTATGGCCGTTGAGCTTCGCCACATCGAGCCCCACCGTTTGGGTTTCAAATGTCAGTACATCGACCTGGAAAGTGCGACTCATTTGAAACGGCTGGTGGAGCTCAATCTTGGTGACCAGACGCTGCTCGAGCGGGAATTCGCCCACCTGATCGAATGAACCTAGAGGTCTTCCAGAGCAGAGAGTGCGTCACTTAGCTTGGCAACTGGAATAACCTTCATTCCTTCAATTGCCTTGCGTGGTGCGTTTGCCTTGGGCACCAGTGCCCGGGTAAAACCGTGCTTGGAGGCCTCGTAAATGCGCTCCTGGCCGCTGGGGACCGGCCGGATTTCCCCGGACAGGCCCACCTCGCCGAAAATCACCAGATCCTGAGGCAACGCCCGGTCCCGAAAAGAGGAAACAATGGCTGCCAGCAGGGCCAGATCGGCACTGGTTTCATTTACCTTTACGCCACCGACCACATTCACAAACACATCCTGATCCGACACATGCATGCCCCCATGGCGGTGCAGTACCGCCAGAAGCATCGCCAGCCGGTTCTGGTCCAGACCCACGGCAACCCGGCGCGGATAGCCGCCCTGGGCCGTATCCACCAGCGCCTGGATTTCCACCAGCATGGGCCGGGTGCCTTCCCAGACCACCATCACCACGCTGCCCGGTGCCGCTTCCTCGCCCCGGTTCAGGAAAATGGCACTGGGATTCTTTACCTCTTTCAGGCCCTGTTCAAGCATGGCAAACACCCCCAGCTCATTCACCGCGCCAAAGCGGTTCTTGATGCCCCGCAGGGTGCGGTAGCGGCTGTCGCTTGAGCCTTCCAGCAGAATGGAGCAGTCGATCATATGCTCCAGAACCTTCGGCCCGGCCAGGCTGCCGTCCTTGGTGACATGGCCAACAAGAAACAGGATGGTGCCGGTCTGCTTGGCAAAGCGGGTAAGGTAAGCGGCACTCTCCCGTACCTGGGATACGCTGCCCGGTGCTGATTCGGAGTCCGCCACGTGCATCACCTGGATACTATCCACCACCAGGATGCGAGGCTTTTCCGTTTCGGCAATCTGCATTACCCGCTCAACGCTGGTTTCCGACAGCATTTTCAGATCCCGGGTGGGCAGGCCCAGGCGTTTGGCGCGCATGGCCACCTGCTGCAGGGATTCCTCGCCGGTCACGTAGAGAGCGGGGGTGCTGGCGGCCAGATGGCAGACCGCCTGCAGTAGCAGGGTACTTTTGCCCGCGCCCGGGTGACCGCCCATCAGAATGGCGGACCCCTCTACCAGTCCGCCGCCCAGCACGCGGTCAAATTCTGCCATGCCGGAGCTGATGCGTGGCTGCTCCGCCAGACTGACGTCGTCCAGGCTCTGGACCTCTGCCAGGCTGCCGGCAAAGCCCTCAAATCGCTGGCCACGGTTGCCCTTGGCGCTGCCGCCGACACCGCGAACCTCGTTGATGGTGTTCCAGGCCTGGCAGGCCGTACACTGGCCCTGCCATTTGGAATAGTCTGCGCCACATTCGGTGCAGACAAAGGCCGTTCTGGCTTTTGCCATCAGGCCAGCTTCTTGTACTTCATGCGCTGGGGCACCATGGCGGAGTCCCCTTTGCGCTTCTTGTGGTCTTCATCGTACTCGGTGAAGTTGCCCTCGAAGTACACCACTTCGCCGTCATCTTCGAATGCCAGAATGTGAGTCGCCACCCGGTCCAGGAACCAGCGGTCGTGAGAGATCACCAGGGCAGAGCCCGGGAAGTTCAGCAGGGCTTCTTCCAGGGCGCGGAGAGTTTCCACGTCCAGATCGTTGGTGGGTTCGTCCAGCAGCAAAACGTTGCCGCCTTCCTTTAGCAGTTTGGCCAGGTGCAACCGGTTGCGTTCGCCGCCGGACAGGTCGCCAACCCGCTTCTGCTGGTCAGAGCCCTTGAAGTTGAAGCGCCCCACGTAGGCGCGGGAAGGTGTCTCGTAGTTGCCGATCTTGATGATGTCGTTGCCGTCGCTCAACTCTTCCCAGACGGTGTTGTCATCGTTCAGGTCGCGCATCTGGTCGACATAGGCAAGCTCGACCGTTTCACCGACAGTAATGTCACCGGAATCCGGTTCGTCCTTGCCAGCAATCATCCGGAACAAGGTGGACTTGCCCGCGCCGTTACCGCCGATAATGCCGACGATAGCGCCCGGTGGCACGCTGAAGGACACGTCTTCATAAAGCAGACGGTCATCGAAGGACTTGCTGATGCCGTCAACCTCGATCACCTTGTCGCCCAGGCGGGGACCGGGCGGGATGTAGATTTCGTTGGTTTCGTTGCGCTTCTGGAATTCCTGGGAGCTCATTTCCTCAAATCGGGCCAGACGAGCCTTGCTCTTGGACTGGCGCCCCTTGGCATTGCTGCGGACCCACTCCAGTTCCTGTTTTACGGCCTTCTGGTGAGAGGCTTCCTGCTTGGATTCCATCTCCAGGCGCTTTTCCTTGTTCTCCAGCCACTGGCTGTAGTTGCCCTCAAACGGAATGCCCTGGCCGCGGTCCAGCTCCAGAATCCAGCCCGCGACGTTGTCCAGGAAATAGCGGTCGTGGGTAATGGCAACCACAGTGCCCGTGAAATCGTGGAGGAATCTCTCCAGCCAGGCCACGGATTCGGCGTCCAGATGGTTGGTGGGCTCGTCCAATAGCAGCATATCCGGCGCCGACAAAAGGAGTCGGCACAGTGCTACACGGCGGCGCTCACCCCCGGACAGGTTCTTCACCGGTGCGTCCCAGGCAGGTAGCCGCAGGGCGTCGGCGGCCACTTCCATCTTCCTTTCGATGTCGTGGCCGTCGGTGGCCTGAATCAGGGCTTCCAGCTCACCCTGGCGCTTGGCCAGAGCATCAAAGTCGGCATCCGGTTCGGCGTAATCGGCGTAGACCTGATCGAGTTCGGCCAGAGCATTGTGGACGCTGGCAACCGCTTCATCGACGATTTCCTTGACGGTCTTGGTGTCGTCCAGCTCCGGTTCCTGGGGCAGGTAGCCCACGTTGATGCCGGGCTGCGGGCGGGCTTCGCCAATGTAATCTTCGTCGATGCCAGCCATAATGCGCAGGAGGGTGGACTTACCCGAGCCGTTCAGGCCGAGAACGCCGATCTTGGCGCCGGGGAAGAAACTCAGGGAAATATCTTTAAGAATTTCGCGTTTGGGCGGAACAACCTTGCCAACGCGGTTCATGGTGTAAACGTACTGGGCCATAAAGGCGGCTTCCTCTTTTGAATTCGCGTTCGAATCAGGAGCTCTGAAACGGATCTTTTGAATAACTGAGTACCGTAGCGAAACCGCCCGGCTATGGCAATTGGTGTCTTTTGCACGTCTTGCCGCCGGATGACGCATGTGTCGGTATCTACGGAAAGCCCAAAGGATGATTTTGCACCCGTTTGTAAGCTAGAATAGGCGCCCATTTTTCCGGGCAGCTAAGCACATAGAGGCAGCGCATCCATGTTTAATCGTGATATGAAAATCGCCGGCTACGACGACGAACTCTGGAACGCCATGCAGGCGGAAACCGAGCGGCAGGAGGCTCACATTGAGCTGATCGCCTCGGAGAACTACACCAGCCCGCGGGTTATGGAAGCGCAGGGCAGTGTGCTGACCAACAAGTACGCCGAAGGTTACCCCGGCAAGCGTTACTACGGTGGTTGTGAGTTTGTCGACATCGCCGAGGACCTGGCAATCAGCCGCGCCAAAGAGCTGTTTGGCGCCGCCTATGCCAACGTGCAGCCCCATTCCGGCTCGCAGGCCAACTCTGCGGTGTTCATGGCGTTGCTGAAGCCGGGTGATACCGTGCTGGGTATGAGCCTGGCCCATGGCGGTCACCTGACCCACGGTGCCAGCGTGAACTTCTCGGGCAAGATCTACAACGCCGTTCAGTACGGCATCGATACTGATACCGGCCTGATCGACTATGACGACGTCGAGCGTCTGGCCCTCGAACACAAGCCGAAGATGATCATTGCCGGCTTCTCGGCTTACTCCCAGGCTCTGGATTTTGCCCGTTTCCGCGCCATTGCAGACAAGGTGGACGCCTACCTGTTCGTCGATATGGCTCACGTGGCTGGTCTGGTTGCCGCTGGCGTCTATCCGGACCCGGTGCCCCACGCCCACGTGATCGCCACCACTACCCACAAGACGCTGCGTGGCCCCCGTGGCGGCCTGATTCTGGCCTGTGACGATGCGGATCTGCAGAAGAAGCTGAATTCCTCCGTGTTCCCCGGTGGCCAGGGTGGCCCGCTGATGCACGTGATTGCCGCCAAGGCGGTCTGCTTCAAGGAAGCCATGGGTGATGATTTCAAGGCTTACCAGCGTCAGGTGATCAAGAATGCCAAGGCGATGGCGGACGTGTTTGTTTCCCGCGGATTTGACGTGATTTCCGGCGGTACAGAGAACCACCTGTTCCTGGTCAGCCTGATCAAGCAGGACATTACCGGTAAAGACGCCGATGCAGCTCTGGGTAAGGCGCACATCACCGTTAACAAGAACGCGGTCCCCAACGATCCGCGCTCGCCGTTTGTCACGTCCGGCCTGCGCATTGGTACGCCCGCCGTGACCACCCGTGGCTTTGGCGAGTCCGAGTGTCGGGACCTGGCCGGCTGGATGTGTGATGTGCTGGACAACCTTGAAGACGACGCCGTTAACAACCGGGTTCGCGAGCAGGTGGAAGCCCTGTGCAAGCGTTTCCCGGTCTATGCCGGCTAATCAGGCCTGAGCCCGCTACCGTATCGGCCGCAATGCCGATGCGGCGGCCTTCCGGAGTTCCGACTTATGCATTGTCCATTCTGTGGTGAAGCGGATACCAAGGTGATCGACTCCCGGCTGGTGGCCGAGGGGGATCAGGTACGTCGTCGCCGGGAGTGTCTGTCGTGCCGGGAACGATTCACCACCTTTGAATCTGCCGAGCTGGTGATGCCCCGGGTCGTCAAACAGGACGGAACCCGTCAGCCGTTTGATGAAGAAAAGCTCCGGTCGGGACTGATGAAGGCGCTTGAAAAGCGGCCTGTCAGTATTGAACAGATCGAGGCATCCCTCAACCGGATCAAATTCCGCCTGCGGGCAACCGGCGAGCGTGAAATCAAGTCCATGCACCTGGGTGAAGAAGTGATGGTAGAGCTGCGGCAACTGGACAAGGTTGCCTATGTCCGTTTCGCCTCGGTGTATCGAAGTTTCCAGGATATCAACGAATTCAAGGAAGAGATTGAGCGGCTTTCTGCAACCTCCGGGGAAGATCCGGTTGATGTAGCCAAAGCGCTGGCGGACACACCGCCGTCAAAGGGCAAGGCATGACCGATCGGTTGGATACGGCAATGATGGCCCGCGCTGTGCAGCTGGCCTGGCGCGGTCGCTACTCGACCCATCCCAACCCGCGGGTGGGATGCGTGATTGCCCGGGGCGACCGTATTCTGGGTGAAGGCTGGCACGAACGCGCCGGAGAAGCCCATGCAGAAATCCGGGCCCTGAGCCAGGCGGGCCCCGACGCGCGGGGAGCGACTGCCTACGTGACCCTTGAGCCGTGCAGTCACTTTGGCCGCACACCGCCCTGTGCCAAGGCGCTAGTGGAAGCGGGCGTGGCCCATGTTCATGCGGCTACGGAAGACCCGAATCCGTCGGTGTCCGGCCGTGGCCTGGCCATGTTGCGGGATGCAGGTATCCGGGTGACCCAGGGGTTGCTGGCGGATGAGGCTATGCGTCTGAACCCGGGCTTCATGAAACGGATGAACACTGGAAGACCCTATGTGCGCCTGAAAATGGCGGCAAGTCTGGATGGCCGAACCGCCATGGCCTCGGGCGAAAGCCAATGGATTACCGGGGCCCCGGCAAGGCAGGACGTCCAGCGTTTGCGGGCCATCAGCGATGCAATATTGACGGGGGTGGGCACGGTGCTTGCGGATAACCCGTCCCTGACTGTCCGCCGGGAAGAGCTGGGCGATATCGGTGACGCCACCGAGCCTTCCAGGCAGCCACTGCGGGTGATTGCGGACCGGGACGCTCGTACGCCGGCAGACGCAGTAATACTCAGGGGCGGTAATGTGCAGGTTTTCTGCGCCTCTCCCACACTGGATACCGGCCCTGCCCAGGATCTGGCGGCTCTGGGTATCAGTCTCAGCGGTGTGGCCTGGCGGGACAACGGCATTGATGTAGGCGAGTTGCTGGACAGCCTTGGCGAGCTGGGAATCAATGAACTATTGGTTGAGGCAGGACCTACGCTGGCCGGAACCTTTATCAGTGAGCGCCTGGTGGACGAACTCTGGCTTTACCAGGCGCCAGTATTTCTGGGCAGCACCGGCAGGCCGACGGCGCATTTACCGCTGGATTCAATGGCCGACAAAGTGCAATGGACGGTGCAGGATCGTCGCCAGATCGGTGCGGACCAGCGGCTGATTCTCGCCCCGGCCTGACGCCACTACATTCATGGTTGCCTTCGCCCTGATTTCGGGCAGGCGGGCCACAAAGGTATTCAAACAGTATGGCACTGAACAGCATTGAAGACATGATCGAGGATATCCGTCAGGGCAAAATGGTGATCCTGATGGACGACGAAGATCGGGAGAACGAAGGCGACCTGGTGATGGCTGCAGAGCACTGCACGCCAGAAGCTATCAACTTCATGGCGCGCTTCGGGCGTGGGCTGATCTGCATGCCGATGACGCGGGACCGTTGCGAGCAGCTCGGTTTGCCTTTGATGGTGCAGCGTAATGCCTCCGGGTTCGGTACCAAGTTCACCCTGTCTATCGAGGCCACCGAAGGCGTGACCACCGGAATTTCCGCGGCGGATCGTGCCCGGACGGTTCAGGCGGCGGTGGCGCGTGATGCCAAAGCTACGGACCTGGTGCAGCCGGGCCATATTTTCCCCTTGATGTCGGATCCCGGCGGCGTACTCAGCCGCGCCGGCCACACCGAAGCATCCTGTGACCTGGCCGCACTGGCCGGATGCGAACCGGCCGGGGTGATCTGTGAAATCATGAACGACGATGGTTCCATGGCCCGCCGTGAGGATCTGGAGCGATTCGCCGAGCATCATGACCTGAAGATCGGCACCATCGCCGATCTGATTCACTACCGCACCATGAACGAGCGTACTATTGAGTGTGTCGAGCAGAACGATCTTGACACCGAATATGGTGTTTTCAGTCTGCGGACGTACCGGGATACCATTCAGGGGTCGACCCACCTGGCGATGGTCATGGGTGACATCACCCCCGATGAACCTGCGCTGGTCCGGGTTCATATTACCGATACCTTCCGTGACCTTCTTGGAGCCCGCCGTGCAGACTCGCGGAGCTGGCCGCTGCATCGGGCCCTGGAGAAGGTGGCCAACGAAGGCCGGGGCGTTGTGGTGCTTCTCAATAGCGCTGAAGACAGCTATAACCTTGAAGACCGGATCCGCGAATTTTTTGAATCAGACCAGAAATCCGCAGCCAAGGGCAGTTCCGGCGTGTACTTCACCGTGGGTACCGGGTCCCAGATTCTGAGAGACCTGGGAGTGAGTAAAATGCGCTTGCTGAGCCCGCCGATCAAATTCTCCGCCATTTCCGGCTTTGATCTGGAAGTTGTGGAATACGTGCCCTACACACCCCAATGATTTAACCCTGCGGCGTCCGTGATTACTGACGACGCCGCAATGAAGGAGCCATGCATGGCAGACGTAAAAGTAATAGAAGGTGATTTCAGAAACTGCAGCGGCCGTTACGCCCTGGTTGTTGGCCGTTTTAACGGTTTTGTTGTGGAAAGCCTGGTGCAAGGCGCGCTGGATACGCTGCGCAGGCATGGAATTGCCGATTCCGACATCACCATTGTTCGCGTACCCGGGGCATACGAAATGCCGCTGGCGGTCAAGCGTGTGGCGGAAACGGGAAATTTCGACGCGATTATTGCCCTGGGGGCCGTTATTCGTGGTGGAACCCCGCATTTCGAGTATGTGGCGGGGGAAGCCTCGAGCGGGCTGGGTGCGGTCAGCCTTGATAGCGACGTGCCGGTGACCTTTGGCGTTCTGACAGTGGACTCTATCGAACAGGCGATCGAGCGCGCCGGAACCAAAGCGGGCAACAAGGGCGCCGAAGCGGCCATTACCGCGCTGGAAATGGTCAGCCTGTTCAACAAGCTGGGTGAGTGATGAGTACATCTGACGAAAGCGCTGCCCAGCCTGCCCCAACAGGGCAACCCAAAGCCGGTGATCGACGCCGTGCCCGCGCTCTGGCCATGCAGGGTCTGTATCAGCGCCATTTCACGAAAGGCGCGATTACTGACATTGAGTCCGAATTCATTGTAGACAACGATATGACCAAGGTCGACGGGGCCTATTTTCGTGATCTGCTGCGTGGCGTGCATCGCGAGCAGGAAGTACTCGATCGCCTGATTGAGCCGTTTCTGGATCGCCCGATTCATGAAGTGGACGCCATCGAACTCGCTATCGTCCGCCTGGGCACCTACGAGCTCAAATATCGTCTGGACGTGCCTTACCGGGTGGTGATCAACGAAGGTATCGAAATGGCCAAGAAGTTCGGAGGTACCGAAGGCCATAAGTTTGTCAACAGCGTTCTCGATAAGCTGGGTCATCGCCTACGCCTGGCCGAGACCCGTCCGCGGTGATCGATGGGTGAGTTTGAACTGATCCGCCGGTACTTTTTTCCCCTTTCCAGTGCGGGCAGGCACCCTGACGTTCTTCTGGGGCCCGGTGATGACTGTGCCATTCAGCGGGTCGGCCAGAACCGGGACCTGGTCTTCTCTGTAGACACACTGGTGGAAGGGGTTCATTTCCCGAAAGACTATTCACCGCGAAAGCTTGGCTGGCGGAGTCTGGCGGTTGCAGCCAGTGATCTTGCTGCGATGGGAGCCGACCCGGTGTGCTTTACCCTGGCTATTGCCCTTCCCGAGGCTCGTGCTGACTGGCTTGGAGACTTCAGTGCCGGGCTGGCAGAGGCGTCCCGTCAGTTCGGTCTGAACCTGGCCGGAGGCGATACCACCAGTGGCCCACTCACAGTGACGGTGCAGGTTCACGGTACCGTGCCGGAAGGTAAGGCGATATTGCGATCCGGCGCAAAACCGGGTGACCTGATCTGTGTCTCCGGCACCCTGGGCAATGCGGCCGCTGCCCTTGATTACCTCCAGATGGATTCACCGACACCGGCTCAGTCAGCCGTTCTGGCACATTACCACGCGCCTGAGCCCCGGCTGGCGCTTGGAGTGGCCCTGAGAGGACAGGCGTCTGCCGCCGTGGACATCTCCGATGGTCTGTCGGCTGATCTCGGTCATTTGCTGGAAGCTTCTGGGGTAAGCGGCGAGATCGACATCCATTGCCTGCCGCTGTCTGATCATCTGAAGGCGCTGCGGGAGGATGCGATTGATCTTGCGCTCTATGGCGGAGACGATTACGAGCTTTGCCTGACCCTGTCAGAGCCAGCGCTGGAAGGATTGCCGCGGCTTATTCGTGACCAGATCACGGTGATTGGTCGAGTCAAGGAGGGCACTGGGCTGTTTTTCGATGGACAAAAAACAGCCGGTCAGCGGCAGGGGTACGACCACTTCGGCGAGGATGCGGGTCAGTGAACCTGCTGTTCTTCCGGTAGCAATTTCACCACGTGCAGAAACCGTTTCAGGCCCACTTCGGCACGCTCCCGTGAAGCGAATGGTCCACTGTCAAAACCTTCTCTGGTTGTGAAGTACCATTTGCCACCGACACAGAAATAACGGCTGCTGCGGAATGGGGCCGGGCCTTGTTCACCGGTTCGACGCTGGATATCCATGTTTACTCCTGGGCCCGCCCTCAAACATCTGATGTCGGGCATCGCGAAATTTCACTGTTCGACTGTTTAAAATTAAATCAATTCCTGCCGAATTCAACATTTTTTTACATTTCTTTGTTCAACGAACCTGATGTATCAGCCATCGAATCCGTGAGAAAGCGCTCGGGCCTTGCTCTGGCAGGTATGTCTGGTCAAAATGCTGTTTCGATAAGTACTTAGTCCAGCCGCTTGGCTGATAATCGGATAGGGGCAAACCATGAAAGGGCAAGGAATTATTTCGTCGTTTCGGCATTTACGAGTCGGTCTTCTGGCCATAGCCGGTCTGATTGTTCTGTCAGGATGCAGTTCGACCACGTCCCGGGTACAGACTTGGGACGGCAACGCTGAAAATGCAGACCAGGTAGCCGTGCTTTCAGCGCCAGGCGCCATCAAGGTGGGTGAGGTTAACGGTAAATCGATGACCAGCTTCCTGATAGACGATCTGAACGTTGAATATGAGCTACTGCCGGGCAAAAACCAGATTGTGTTTACCTACAAGACCATATGGTCCAAGGCCCAGAACGTGCAGGATGGCGAATCCAAAGTACACGTGGTGGAAACGCCCCGTCAGGTTGTCACTATTGATGCCGAGCCTGGCGCCGTATACCGTTTCGACGCTCCAAAACCAGAGGATCGTCAGGAGGCTCTGGCCCTGGTAGAGAATTTCTCTGTGGACCTGGTTAACGCCAGTGGACAGACCGTTGCAACCTCTTCGCCCTGGACTGCTGCCAGCACCCAGGTAGCGGCGACGAAAACACCAGTGCCAGAGTCACCGTCCTACACGGCGCCAGCCGCTTCTGATGCCGGTACCACGCTTGAGCAGCTCAAAGCCCTTTGGGGGAAAGCGTCGGAGGAAGAGAAGCGCAAGTTCCTGGGCTGGGCCTTTGACTGACCCCCTTCAGAGCGCGCGAGAGAGCGCGAGTCTAGCTGCGGAAGCGGGCAACCGTCTTTCGCAGCGCCCCTTCCACCAGCGTCAGGGCGTCATCCATCAACGTAGGGTGGACCTCGGGATCAAAGTCCGTATCGGCGGCTTCCTCCGTGAGGCCTGCGGCGGCTGCCTCAATGGCGTCCAGGCTATCTGCAAGCAGGGTAGCCAGTGATTCCCCGTCCGCGACCACGTCCGGACAAAGCGTGAAATTGACCGTCAGCTTTCCCTGATAGCTCACCGCTACAATCACCAGTCCCATGCTGTCGAACAGTGGGCCGGTATTAAACTGGCTGATCAGCCTCGCCCCCTGCAGATAAAGCGGAACCTGGGGCCCCGGCACATTAGTAATGGGCAGGTTGAACACCGGCTGGTAGCGCTGGGCGATCTGCAGCTCAGAGTAGAGCCTGGCGGACAGCGCCAGCATGGTTGAGGGCAATAGCTCGGTCAACCGATCGGCGGCAATCGCTTCCCGGTAAGGCTCCGATTCCACCGCGTTCCAGTGAATCCGGCGGATGCGTCTGGCCGGGCAGGCTTCCTGGGTGGCCAGATCCAGCAGCATCGCCGACATCTGGTTACCCGTTGCCTTGCGGAGGCTGCTCGAGCGCACCGAAATGGGCGTCATGGCCACCAGTGAGCGATCAGTTTCCATTCCCTGTGCCAGCATATAGCGCCTGAGGGTTTCCGCGCACAGCCCCAACACCACATCATTGAGGGTGACATTGCCGAGCGTGGCCTTTATCGCCTTCAAACGTGACAGATCGACGCTGCCTGCCACAATCTGACGATTCGCCGTAATCTGCCGGTTAAAGGGGCTGTGCGGAGCAGAGAAAAACGGAAATGGCAGGGGCAGTTTGCGCAGTTGCTTCTGGATGACCCCGCGGGCGGTTGCTTCTGCAGCGCTGAAGGCCACGGAAGTGATCTGTAGGGGCTTGCGTACCAGGTTGGCCCCCGCCTGCAGCATCACCCGCTCATCGGATGGTGCCGGGGCGGGCGCCCAGCTGCGTGGTGGGTCAATGCGGCGCGGCTCCGGGCCGTATTCAAGCAGCTTTGCAATGATTTCCTCGCCGCTGAAGGCGTCGATGGCGGCATGGTGAAGCTTGATAATCAGCGCGAAGCCGGTCTGGGAGTCAGCGTCTTCCGAGGCGCGGAAACCGTCCACGAAGGTGATATGCCACAGCGGCCGATCGCGCTTTAAGGGTTGCTCCAGAATTCGCGACGCCAGCTTCATCAGATTTGATTGATCGCCATTTTCGCCAAGATTTACGTAGGCGAGGTGGCGTTCAATGCTGAAATCGGAATCGTCGATCCAGTAGGGGCGCCCCAGCCTGAATGGAATTTCCTTCAGGCGCTGGCGGAACAGTGGAACCACGTGAAGTCGGCTTCGCAGATAGGCGACGAAGGTGCTGAAGGCCAGCGGGGTGTCGCGATCGGAAGCGTCGAAAAGATAGATGCCGCCAATGTGCATGGGGGCGGTTTCGGATTCCAGATATAGAAAAGAGGCGTCCAGTTCCGACAGCTGCCGCATGGTTTGAGAGCTCCATTCAGATAATGCGCGTCGGGGCAGTATAAACGACGCGCCGTGAGGGACACTAGTTAAGCCAGTCGGACATTGCCGGGGAGCTGGTCAGCCTTTCCCAGAACCACATCAGTGCCTTGCCCTGGTCTTCGGCATGGCGAGCGAGGTGAAGCATGATGGGCTGGCGTGGTTCGTGGACCGTCAGCGCGACCAGTTCGCCTGTCTCAAGCAACCCCCGAACCCGTGGTTCCGGCAACCAGCCAACGGCCAGGCCGGCTTTCTGTATGGCAACTTTCTGGTCGATGTTGGCGACGGTCAGGGTGCGCTGCCGACGGAAAATACCCGCATTACCCGGAGGCAGAGACCGTGAGGTGTCTGCCGCCACGGCCGCGGGAAAGGCTGCAATCGCCGCTTCCGACAACGGTTGCTGGGCCTGGGTCAACGGGTGGTCCGGCGCTACGGCGTAAACAAAGGACATTCGGCCCAGTGGGCTGGTGGTAAAGGCTCCGGCCGGTTTGCTCATCTGGTCGGCGCCGACGATCATGTCAATTCTTCGGCTTTGGAGCGCATCCCAGGAGCCGGCGAACACCTCCTCGACTAGTTGCACCTCAACCGGTACCCCAAGTTCGTAAAACTCACGGACGGCATCGAACAGGCACTCGGCGGGTAAAAGGGAGTTAAACCCGATGCGCAGCCGTGTTTCCCAGCCTTTTGCCACCTGCTGGGTGGTGTGAGCAAGGGTTTCCGCCGCTTCCAGCAGGCTGCGGCCTTCCTGAAGCAGGTAGCGCCCTGCCGGAGTCAGTGCGGCCCGGTGCCCGGTGCGGTCGAAGATGACCACGTTCAGGTCTTCTTCCAGCTTCTGCACGGTGTAGCTGATGGCTGACGGCACGCGGAAGAGCTCGCCGGCTGCGCCGGCAAAACTGCCTTTGCGATCAATGGCGTCGAGAACTTTCAGGGCGTCAATGGTGATGGCTGTGTGCATGTTCGAATTATCTGATTGTGTTGGCCAGAATTGATTGTTTGAGAGCGTAGCAGGGTCGCCGGTATTCTGCTTCCACTTTCTTACGATCAGATTCTGGGGGCTTTATGGGACTTCTCGTTGACGGACAATGGCACGATCAGTGGTACGACACCTCAAAGACCGGCGGCAAGTTCGAGCGCGAGGCGGCCCGCTTTCGCAATTGGGTAACCGCCGACGGCTCAACCGGGCCGGACGGGGAGGGCGGCTTTGCTGCTGAGTCAGGACGGTATCACCTGTATGTGTCCATGGCCTGCCCCTGGGCACACCGGACGCTTATTTTCCGGGCCCTCAAGGGGCTGGAAAAGCATATTTCCGTGTCTGTGGTGCATCCGGATATGGTGGAAAACGGCTGGGAGTTCCGACCGGATGATCCCGCCCACCGGGATGATGTGAACGGGAAGCGGTTCATGTACGAGGTCTACCTGGAGGCCGCGCCGGATTATTCCGGCCGGGTGACGGTGCCGACGCTCTGGGACAAGAAGAAGCAGACCATTGTCAGCAACGAGTCAGCGGATATTATCCGGATGTTCAACTCCGCTTTTGATGGGCTGGACGGGGTGCGGTCAGATCTGGACTTCTATCCCGAAGCGCTTCAAGGCGAGATCGAAGAAGTGAACGAGCGGGTCTATCACACGGTGAACAACGGCGTTTACAAGGCGGGCTTCGCCACCGCGCAAGATAAGTACGAGGAAGCCTACGGAGCGTTATTTGATTCCCTTGACTGGCTGGAAGCGCGCCTTGAAGGTCAGCGCTATCTGGCGGGCAACCGGTTGACGGAAGCCGACTGGCGGCTGTTCACCACTCTGATTCGATTCGATGCGGTGTACTACAGCCACTTCAAGTGCAATCGCCAGAGGATTTCGGACTTTCCGGCATTATCAGGCTATGTGCGGGACCTGTATCAGGTGCCAGGCGTTGCGGAGACAGTGGATATTTCGCAGATAAAGCGTCATTACTACGTCAGTCAGCGCACGATCAATCCGACACAAATTGTGCCGGTGGGGCCGGATCTGGATTTTGATGCTCCCCACAAACGGGATTCACTGGGCCCAGGCTAGCTCACCCGGGCCACGGCTACTTCTGTAAGCAGCGCCAAGGCGTTGCGGTGATCGGAATCTGGCAGATGCTCCAG
Source organism: Marinobacter halotolerans (assembly GCF_008795985.1). NCBI lineage: Bacteria > Pseudomonadati > Pseudomonadota > Gammaproteobacteria > Pseudomonadales > Marinobacteraceae > Marinobacter > Marinobacter halotolerans. The sequence goes on from NZ_VMHP01000003.1 coordinate 163,647, forward strand.
GCAATCCAGTGCTGACTGGGCCTGGGCTTTTGCCTGGTCCATGGTGTACTCCAGGGCGCCGGAGCGTTTCACAATGTCCAGGATGGCCGGCAGGTCATCCAGTCCGCCTTTGCGGATAGCCTTGCGAATAAGCTGCTTTTCGTCTTCCGAGCTTTTGGTCATGGCGTAGATCAGAGGCAGGGTGGGCTTGCCTTCCGCCAGGTCGTCCCCGACGTTCTTGCCCATTTCATCTGCATTACCCTGGTAGTCCAGAAGGTCATCCACCAGCTGGAAGGCCAGGCCCAGGTGCTTGCCGTAATCCCGCAATGCCCGCTCCTGGTCAGTATCCGCGCCGGCAAGAAGAGCGCCGGTGTGGGACGCTGCTTCAAACAGCATGGCGGTCTTGTTGTGGATGACCTCCATGTACTTGTCTTCGGATACATCCGGATTTTTCACGTTCATCAGTTGAAGCACTTCGCCCTCGGCGATAACCGCCGTGGCGTGGGACAGAACATCCATGATTCGCAGGTTTTGCAGCTCCACCATCATCTCGAATGCCCGGGCGTAGAGGAAATCACCCACAAGAACGCTGGGCGCGTTGCCCCACCGGGCATTGGCAGTGCTGCGCCCACGGCGAAGGTCCGAGGTGTCGACAACGTCATCATGAAGCAGGGTGGCGGTATGGAGGAATTCAATGACGGCGGCCAGTTTCAGGTGGTCATCCCCCTTATAACGCACCGCCTGGCTGGACAGCAGCACCAGCAGGGGGCGTAACCGTTTGCCGCCACTTTCAATAATGTACTGGGCAATTTTTTCAACCAGTGGAACGTCTGAGGCAAGTCGCTTTATGATCAGATCATTGACCCGGCTGAAGTCGTCCGCGACGGTGTCGTAAATACGCTGGGCTGTCATGGGGCTGATCCGGTTCCTTGTCTGGTCATGCGGATTGCGATGCTGGTAACACTGGTTCTTAAATCCGGCAGGTCGCGCAATGCTAGGTATTGGACAGATCAGTGTCAACTTGGCTTGTGTTGCCGTTCGTCTTTTCGTACAATCACGCGCCCAACTCATCCCAACCTGCGCTCCCTGCTATAGGGTCGCCAGAGCGCTTCCCTTAGAACCAGGTGGATAAGAGCAGGGATGGGTCAATCGCGGAGAAGATTAATGTACGCAGTTATTGTTAGCGGTGGCAAGCAGCACCGGGTAAAGGAAGGCGAAACGCTGAAGCTGGAAAAGCTTGAAGTGGAAACTGGTGGCAGCGTTGAGTTTGATCGCGTTCTGCTGGTTGCCGATGGTGACAAGGTTCAGGTTGGCTCACCGGTAGTAGACGGCGCCAAAGTGACCGCTGAAGTGGTTAACCACGGCCGTCACGACAAGATCCAGATCATCAAGTTCCGTCGTCGGAAGCATTCTATGAAGCGTCAGGGCCACCGCCAGTGGTTTACTGAAGTCAAGATCACGGGTATCAAGGGCTAAAGCTCTGGAATAACCCCTTATTGAAGGAGGCTTGTAATGGCTCACAAAAAAGCAGCAGGTAGTACCCGTAACGGTCGCGATTCCGAGTCGAAACGACTTGGTGTGAAGCGCTATGGCGGCGAAACTGTGCCTGCAGGCAGCATCATCGTTCGTCAGCGTGGCACCCGTTTCCACGCCGGCCATAACGTTGGCCTGGGCAAAGACCACACTCTGTTCGCAACCGCGACAGGTCAGGTCAAGTTCGAAGTGAAAGGTCCCGACAACCGCAAGTTTGTGAGCATCGTTCCAGCGGCGTAAGCCGCGGCGATCTCAGGTTCTGTCGAACCTTGGGTGGCCCTGATAGGATAATCTGTCAGAGCTGCCCGGAGCCCCGCATAGCTTCCCAGAGGCTGCGGGGCTTTTTCGTTTATGCGCCATGCGCAAAGGGTTGAACATGAAATTTGTAGACGAAGCCACCATCATTGTTGAGGCAGGCAAAGGCGGCCACGGTTGCCTGAGTTTCCGCCGCGAAAAGTACGTGCCCAAAGGCGGCCCCGATGGTGGTGACGGTGGCGACGGCGGATCTGTCTATCTGGAAGCGGACAGCGCGCTCAACACGCTGATTGACTACCGCTTCCAGCGCAAGCACAAGGCCGAGAATGGACAGCCGGGTGCGGGGCGAAACTGCACAGGTATCCAGGGCCAGGATCTGGTTCTGCCGGTGCCTGTGGGAACAACCGTTGTCGACATGGATACCCACGAAGTACTGGGTGATCTGACCCATGCGGGTGACCGACTGAAAGTGGCTCAGGCCGGCTTTCACGGATTGGGCAATACCCGCTTTAAGTCCTCGGTAAACCGGGCGCCGCGACAGACCACCAAAGGTTCCGAGGGTGAGCTTCGTAATCTGCGCCTGGAGCTGAAAGTATTGGCGGACGTCGGCCTGCTGGGCATGCCCAATGCCGGCAAGTCCACCTTTATCCGCTCGGTCTCGGCGGCAAAGCCCAAAGTGGCGGACTATCCGTTCACCACGCTGGTGCCGAACCTGGGTGTGGTCAGCGTTCAGGCCCACCAGAGCTTTGTGATCGCCGATATCCCCGGTTTGATTGAAGGCGCTGCGGAAGGCGCGGGCCTTGGTATTCGGTTCCTGAAGCACCTGGTTCGCACCCGTTTGCTTTTGCATCTGGTGGATGTCGCGCCCTTCGATCAGTCCTCGCCAGCGGACAGTGTTCGCGCCATTGAGCACGAGCTGGAGAAATTCAGCGAAACCCTGGCCAATCGTGAGCGCTGGCTGGTGCTGAATAAAGTGGACATGCTGTCTGAAGAAGATCGCGATGCGCACTGCCAGGCCATTGTGGATGAACTTGGCTGGCAGGGTCCGGTGTTCTGGATTTCCGCGCTTAGCGGCGAAGGCACCAAGCCACTGACCCAGGCCGTCATGCGCTGGATTGAGGATCAGGCGAGGGAAGAAGCGGAAAACCCTGAATTTGCCGAGCGCGAAGCCGCCCGTCGCCGCCAGATGGATGAAGAGGCCCGCGCAAGAATCGAGGCGGAGCGCCAAATACGTCGGGAGGCCCGTCAGGATGATGACGATGACTTCGACGACGATGATTATGACGTAGAAGTGGTCTATGCCCCTGAGTAAACGCACCCAACTACACCAGGCCCGCCGCCTGGTGGTAAAAATCGGAAGCGCACTACTGACCAACGACGGCCGGGGGCTGGACGTGGCCGCCCTTGGTTTGTGGGTGGATCAGATCGCGGATCTGGTTGGCAGTGGTGTTGAGGTTGTCATCGTGTCTTCCGGCTCAGTCGCTGAAGGCATGAGCCGCCTGGGCTGGACCGTTCGCCCGGAGCAGTTGCACGAACTGCAGGCCGCTGCGGCCGTCGGCCAGATGGGCCTGGTGCAGACCTGGGAAGCCCAGTTCAAGCGCCATGACCTGCATACAGCGCAGATCCTGCTGACTCACGATGATTTGTCCGACCGCAAGCGCTACCTGAACGCCCGCAGCACACTGCGAGCACTACTGGATTTTGGCGTCGTCCCCATCGTCAATGAAAACGACACCGTGGTGACCGACGAAATCCGCTTCGGCGATAACGACACCCTGGGAGCGTTGGTTGCGAATCTGGTTGAAGCCGATGGCCTGATCATTCTTACCGACCAGGTCGGCCTCTTCGACAAAGACCCCCGCAAGAACCCGGATGCCGCACTGGTTGAGCAGCGACAGGCAAATGACCCCGAACTTGACATAATGGCCGGTACCGGAATGGGCGCCCTCGGCCGCGGCGGCATGCAGACCAAAGTCCGCGCCGCCCGCCTCGCCGCTCGCTCTGGTGCTTTCACCGTTATTGTCGGCGGTAAAATAGAGCAGGTGATCACCCGCCTGCGAGAAGGCGACACAATAGGCACTCTGCTCTTGCCCGAGCAGGGTCGCATTGCAGCCCGCAAACAATGGCTGGCCAGCCACCTCCAGACCCGCGGCAAGCTCACTCTGGACCAGGGCGCCGTTAAAGTCCTTTGCCAGGGCGGCCGTAGCCTTTTGCCGGTAGGCGTTAAAGGTATATACGGCCAGTTTCGTCGCGGCGAAATGGTTTCCTGCATCGATGAAAACGGTAAAGAAGTCGCCAGGGGGCTGGTCAACTACGACGCCGACGAAGCAAGGGCTATTGCCGGTCTTTCAAGCAAGAAGATCACTGAAGTGCTGGGCTATATCTCCGACGAAGAGATGGTCCACCGAGATAATCTGGTTATTGTCTGATCGACTCCACAGTTCCGAAGCAGAATAACAATCAGGCATAAAAAAACCGGCCAATAAGGCCGGTTCTTTCAATCAGCTTCCGAAAAACGCTTTACGCGCTTTTCAGAGCCTTGATGCGGGCACTCAGGCGGCTCTTCTGACGAGCAACCTTGTTCTTGGCGAACACGCCCTTGTTAACCATGCTGTCCATGATCGGCTGAGCCTTTTCGAAAGCAGCTTTCGCTTCTTCCGGCTTGCCAGCTTCGATGTTGGCCTGAACCTTCTTGATGTAAGTACGCGCCATGGAACGCAGGCTAGCGTTGTGCTTGCGGTTCTTCTCGTTCTGACGTGCGCGCTTCTTGGCTTGTGGGGAATTTGCCACCGTTAAACTCCTGAGATCTGAAATTCGTTGTGAATCGATTCGTAAAAATCGCGGGCGCGCTAAACCAGCGCGTCGAATTAAATGACGCGGAACTATGCCGCCACAGCCCCCGAATGTCAAGGTTAAAACCTTTTTAGCACGAGTCCCGGCAAGGGCTGTGCTAAACTCGCGCACTTTCCACCGACATCTGCAGGGACGCCCGCGGAACACCCTACGGAATTACCGAAACGAGCCAGTCATGTCGACCGAACCCGAACAGGCCGATCAGCAGAAAACACTCCCAAAGCCACCGGGGCTGCTTCGCTCATCCGGACTCGTGGGCATGATGACCATGTTGTCCCGTGTGCTTGGCCTGGTGCGGGATATGGTAATCGCCCGCTATTTTGGCGCCGGTGCCGGTGCCGATGCCTTCTTTGTCGCCTTCAAGATACCGAACTTCCTCCGCCGCTTGTTTGCGGAGGGGGCCTTCGCCCAGGCGTTCGTCCCCGTACTCTCTTCCTATCGACAGAAGGAATCGGTAACCGAGGTGCGCCGCCTGGTCAACGCCGTTTCCGGTGTGCTGGGCATGGTGGTGCTGGGCGTCACCATCGTAGCGGTGTTGGGCTCGCCCTTGCTGACGGCCGTATTCGCGCCCGGATTTGTGGGCGACGAGGTGAAATTTGGGCTTGCCAGCGAAATGCTGCGCATTACCTTTCCCTACCTGTTCCTGATATCGCTGACTGCCTTTTCCGGCTCCATCCTCAACAGCTATGACCGATTTGCGGTGCCTGCCTTCACGCCGGTACTGCTCAATCTGTCGATGATCTGCGCGGCGGTTTTCCTCTCGCCTCTGATGGAGACGCCGATTATCGCGCTGGCCTGGGGCGTCTTTATTGCCGGTGCCCTGCAGTTGTTTTTCCAGCTTCCCTTTCTGATGCAGCTGGGATTGATGCCCCGGCCCCGTGTGGATTACCGGCACGAGGGTGTACGGAGAATCATGACCCTGATGCTGCCGGCCCTGTTCGGCGTCTCCGTCAGCCAGATCAACCTGCTGCTGGATACGGTGCTTGCATCGTTTCTGCAAACCGGCAGCGTGTCATGGCTCTACTATTCGGATCGGCTGTCGGAACTTCCTCTGGGCGTGTTCGGGATCGCGATCGGAACGGTGATTCTCCCCAGTCTGTCGCGCAAGCATGCGGATGCTTCGGGTGATCAGTTTGCGGCCACTCTGGACTGGGCGGTGCGTGCTGTACTGCTGATCGGGCTTCCTGCCGCGCTGGCACTGGCGCTGTTGGCAGAACCGCTGATCGCAACCCTCTTCTACTATGGCGAGGTAACCAGCCGGGACGTGATGATGTCCGGCCAGGCGCTGAAAGCATACTCTGCTGGACTGTTGGCGTTCATGCTGATCAAGGTGTTGGCGCCAGGGTATTTCGCCCGTCAGGACACCAGAACACCGGTGAAGATCGGTGTTATTGCCATGGTGGCCAATATGGCGTTCAACCTGGCGCTGGTATTTCCCCTTGCCCACGCGGGGCTAGCGCTGGCTACGTCTCTGTCAGCCTGGTTAAACGCGGGGCTGCTCTGGCGCGGGCTGATCAAAGAGGGTGCCTGGAGTTGGCAGGCCGGCTGGCCGGTGTTCCTGATGCGCATTGCTGCAGCGAATGCGGCATTGGCGGGCGTGATTCTCTGGTTCCAACCACCCCTGGAACAATGGCTCAGTGCAGACGGCTTTCAGCGGTCAGCGGATATGGCCATTCTGGTCGCCGTCGGCATTTCGGCGTATTTTGCGACGCTGGCCGCAGTCGGGGTCCGGGTAAGACATTTCCGCCACAGGTAGGGTATAATCGCGCGTTTTCTCACCGCTGGAAATCAAGGGTTCGCCGTTACATGCGTCTCATCCGGAGCCTGACCAATCTGAAGCATTTTTCACAGCAGCCGGAAGCGCCGCTGGCCAATGGCTGTGTGGCAACCATCGGCAACTTTGATGGCGTGCATCTGGGGCATCAGACCATCATTGATCAGGTTCGTGAGAAATCCAGGGAACTGGGCGTTCCGTCCGTTGTCATGGTGTTTGAGCCGCAGCCGCGTGAGTTCTTCCAGGGCGCTGAGGCCCCGCCACGCCTGATGCCGTTCCGCCAGAAGTTTGAAGCCCTGATGGAATCCGGTATCGACATCGTGTTGTGCCTTCGTTTCGACGAGAAGTTTCGCAGCTACTCCGGCATGGGCTTTATCGAGGATGTCCTTATTGATGGTCTCGGCGTTCATCACCTGGTGGTGGGTGACGACTTCCGTTTTGGCTGTGACCGGGCCGGCGATTTTGCACTGCTACGCCGGGTGGGTGAGGAAAGAGGCTTTGATGTTGAAAACACCCGTACGGTCGAAGTGGCCGGCGACCGGGTAAGCAGCACCCGCATCCGTCAGGTGCTGACGGAGAACCGTCTGGAAGAGGCGGAAGCCCTGCTCGGGCATCCATACCGAATTCGCGGGCGGGTAGTCTACGGTCAGCAACTCGGTCGCCAGATTGGCGCGCCGACAGCCAATGTACTGTTGCCGCGGATGCCCGCTTTACGCGGTGTCTACGTGGTCTTCGCGACAATTGAGGATGGACGTGTGTTGGATGGCGTCGCAAACATCGGTTTGCGGCCCACGGTTGACGGCAAGCAGCCCTCCCTGGAAGTGCACCTGCTGGATTTTGCTGGCACACTTTACGGCCAGCGTATCGACGTCGTGTTCCGTCATTTTCTTCGCGGCGAAGAGAAGTTTGATTCCGTAGACGAGCTCAAGCATCAGATTGCCCGGGATTTCGAAAACGCCCGGGCCTGGATCGACAATTCTACAACCTGAGTTACCCACAACGACCATGAGCGATTACAAGCACACCCTGAATCTGCCCGAAACCGCCTTCCCGATGCGCGGTAATCTTGCCAAGCGCGAGCCGGACATGCTCAAGCGCTGGCAGGAACTGAACGTTTACGGTCAGCTCCGTGACCAGCGCAAGGGCCGGGAGAAGTTTGTCCTGCACGATGGCCCTCCCTATGCCAACGGCAGCATTCACATTGGTCACGCGGTCAACAAGATTCTCAAGGACATGATCGTCAAGTCCCACAGCTTTATGGGGTACGACGCGCCCTATGTGCCCGGCTGGGACTGTCATGGCCTGCCCATTGAGCACAAGGTAGAGCAGGAAATCGGCAAGGCCGGCGTTAAAGTGGATTTCAAGACCTTCCGCCAGGCCTGCCGCGATTACGCCACCAAACAGATTGCCGGGCAGAAAGAAGATTTTATCCGCCTGGGCGTGATGGGCGAGTGGGACAAGCCTTACCTGACCATGGATCCGAAGGTCGAGGCCGGAATCGTTCGTGCGCTGGGCAAGATCGTTGCTAAAGGCCATCTGGTGCGGGGTTTCAAGCCGGTTTACTGGAGTGTTGTTGGCCAGTCCGCGCTGGCGGAAGCGGAAGTTGAGTATCAGGACAAGGTGTCTGTTCAGATTGACGTCCGTTTTACTGCGGTGGACCCGGCCAAAATGCTTCATTCTTTCGGGACCTCCGAAGGACAGGGTGATGTGTCAGTCGTGATCTGGACCACCACACCCTGGACAATTCCGGCCAACCAGGCAGTGTCGTTGAACGCAGAGCTTGAGTATTCCCTGGTTCAGGCAGATCTGGGTAACGGGCCTGAGCGGCTGGTACTGGCTACTGAAATGGTGGAAGACATCATGACCCGCTGGGGGATGGACGCATATACCGTGCTCGCTACCGCGTCCGGTGCGAGTCTGGAAGGGGCAATGCTTCACCACCCAATTTATGACAAGCAGGTGCCTGTTATCCTTGGCGACCATGTCACTACCGATGCCGGTACCGGCGCGGTGCATACGGCTCCCGACCACGGCATGGAAGACTTCGAGGTCGGCAAGGCCTACGGTATCGGCACCATCAGCCTGGTAAAGGCCGATGGTACCTATACCCAGGCGGCGGGAGAGTTCGCCGGAGTCCACGTCTACAAGGCAGACGATCCTGTCTGTTCGGCTCTTGAGCGGGAAGGCAAGCTGGTAAAGGCGGAGAAGTTCACCCACAGCTACCCCCATTGCTGGCGTACCAAAACGCCGCTGATCTACCGGGCAACGCCGCAGTGGTTTATCAGCATGGAGAAGGAAAATCTCCGTAATGACGCGCTGGAAGCGATCAAGGGCGTGCGCTGGGTGCCCGCCTGGGGTCAGAATCGCATTGAAGCCATGTTCAAGCAGTCCCCGGACTGGTGTGTTTCCCGCCAGCGTACCTGGGGCGTGCCGATCACGCTGTTTATCCACAAGGAAACCCAGGAGCTGCACCCTGACACCCAGAATCTGATTGAAGTGGTGGCCGGCTACATTGAAAAAGACGGCATCGATGTCTGGCACGAACTGGATATGGTGGAGCTGCTGGGTGAAGACGCCGAGCACTATGAGAAGGTCACGGATACCCTGGACGTCTGGTTTGATTCGGGGGTAACCCATGAATCCGTGCTGCGCCCCCGTGAGGAGCTGAACCAGTTTCCAGCCGACCTGTATCTGGAAGGCTCTGACCAGCATCGCGGCTGGTTCCAGTCGTCGTTGAAGACTTCCATTGCCATGAATGGCGTAGCGCCTTATAAGCAGGTGCTGACCCACGGCTTCACCGTGGATGGCAAGGGTCGCAAGATGTCTAAATCCCTGGGCAATGTTATCGCGCCCCAGGAAGTAATGAACGAGCTGGGGGCCGACATCCTCAGGTTGTGGGTAGCCGCCACTGACTATAGTGGCGAGATGACGGTGTCCAAGGACATCCTCAAGCAGACCGCAGACGGCTATCGCCGGATCCGTAACACCGCCCGCTTCCTGCTGAGCAACCTGACCGGCTTTGAGCCGGAGAAGCACTCGCTGGCACCGGAGGACATGATTGCGCTGGACCGCTGGATGGTGGACAAGGCGTTGCGGCTTCAACGGGAGCTGGAGGAAGATTACCGGAACTACGCCTTCCTGAAGATCTATCAGAAGGTCTACAACTTCTGTGAGGCGACGTTGGGCGGCTTCTACCTGGATATCATCAAGGACCGCCAGTACACCACCCAGGCCGACAGCCGTGAACGTCGTTCCTGCCAGACAGCCCTGTTCCATGTGGCGGAAGCCCTGGTTCGCTGGATTGCGCCGATCCTCAGCTTTACCGCCGATGAGATCTGGCAGCACCTTCCCGGCGAGCGTGGCGATACCGTGTTCTATGAAACCTGGTATGAGGGCCTGACGGCCCTGCCGGATAACGTGGAGCTTGGCCGGGACTACTGGTCCACCATCTACAGCGTCAAGGAAGCCGTGAACAAATGCCTGGAAGAGGCCCGCGGGCGCGGGGAGATCAAGGGCTCCCTGAGCTCTGAGGTCACGCTTTACTGCGAGGATGATCTGGGCCGGAACCTGGCCTATCTGGGCAATGAGCTGAGGTTTGTGCTCATTACCTCAGAGGCAACGGTAAAACCGGCAGCCGAGGGCGCAGAGGCAGAGCCGACCTCCCATGAGGGGTTAAAGGTCAAAGTGACCCCCGCTGCCCACGCAAAATGTGAACGCTGCTGGCACCACAGGGCGGACGTTGGTCAGCACGAGAAATACAGTGACCTTTGTGGCCGCTGTGTCACCAACGTTGAAGGCGAAGGTGAGGCGCGATCCTTTGCCTGATGTCCAGCCTGATGCCCAGAGAGTGCGGGAGCGTGCCGTGATTGGGGAAGAAACGAACGGGTCCAAACTGCGTTGGCTGTGGCTGGCCGCCCTGGTGATTCTTCTGGATCTGAGCACCAAGGCGCTGGCCAGTTCCATGCTGAACTATGGCGAGCCGGTCCCCGTTCTTCCCATATTCAATTTCACGCTGTTGCATAATACGGGCGCCGCGTTCAGCTTTCTGGCCGGTGCGTCCGGCTGGCAGCGCTGGTTCTTCGTCGCCCTGGCGGCGGTGGTCAGCGTGGTTCTGTTTCGCTGGCTGAAATCGCTGCGACAGGATGAAACCTGGTCGGCGGTCGCCATCGTACTGATTCTTGGCGGGGCGCTGGGCAACGTATACGACCGCGTTGTACACGGCTATGTGGTGGATTTCCTGCATTTTTACTGGAATGACTACCATTTTCCTGCGTTCAATTTTGCCGATGTGGCCATAACCATTGGCGCCGGCATGATGATTCTCGATATTTTCCGCAACCCCGATGAGTCGAAAGACCCGGCGAACTGAGCGGAAACCGGAGTAGATAGCGATGAAAGATCTTCCCATTGACCAGCAGACAAGGGTCACTCTGCATTTCGCCCTCAAATTCAGCGACGGCGAAGTGATTGACTCTACCTTTGACAAGGCGCCGGCGACGTTGGAAATTGGCGACGACAACCTGCCGCAGAATTTTGAGGCCTATCTGATGGGCATGAAGGCGGGCGAAAGCAACCGTTATGAAGTGCCGCCGGAAAAGGCGTTCGGCCAGCACAATCCCAATAACGTGCAGACGTTCAAGCGCAAGGAATTCAGCCCCGATATGGTGCTGGAAAAAGGCGTAATGATTTCATTCGCCGATGCCCGGCAAAGCGAGTTGCCAGGGGTGGTCAGCCGGGTCGAGGGTGATGAAGTGGAGGTGGACTTTAATCACCCTCTGGCGGGGCGTACACTGACGTTTGAAGTAGAAATTATCGACGTGGAGCCCGTTGGGGCTGCCCACTAGGACCTTTGTTATGCAGATTCGACTTGCCAACCCCCGTGGTTTTTGTGCCGGTGTGGACCGCGCCATCGAGATCGTGAACCGTGCCCTGGACGTTTTCGGCGCGCCGATCTATGTGCGCCACGAAGTCGTGCATAACAAGTTTGTGGTCGACAACCTCCGTGAACGCGGCGCGATTTTTGTGGACGAGCTTGAAGAAGTGCCGGATGACCGGCTGGTGATCTTCAGCGCCCACGGCGTATCCCAGGCAGTTCAGAATGAAGCCGCCCGGCGGGGCCTGAAGGTATTCGACGCGACCTGTCCGCTGGTGACCAAGGTTCACCTGGAAGTGATGAAATACAGCCGGGAAGGGCGCGAGTGCATCCTGATTGGCCACCAGGGCCATCCGGAAGTGGAAGGTACCATGGGTCAGTATGACCACAGCAACGGCGGCGAGATCTACCTGGTCGAGGATGAACAGGACGTTGCCCGGCTGCAGGTTAAAGACCCGTCAAAGCTTTCCTATGTGACCCAGACCACCTTGTCCATGGACGACACGGCCCGGGTGATCGATGCTCTGCGGGAAAATTTCCCGGAGATCCAGGGCCCCCGCAAAGACGATATCTGCTATGCCACCCAGAACCGCCAGGACGCGGTGAAGCAGCTGGCGGGCGATTGTGACCTGATGCTGGTGGTGGGTTCCCCCAACAGCTCGAATTCCAACCGCTTGCGTGAACTGGCGGAGCGCATGGGTACGCCGGCCTACCTGATCGACCAGGCTTCCCAGATCGAGCCGCGGTGGCTGGAAGGTAAGCAGTCCGTCGGCGTCACCGCCGGCGCGTCCGCCCCGGAAGTGTTGGTGAACGACGTTATCACCCGGCTGCGCGAGCTCGGCGGCGATCTGCCCGAAGAAGTGTCCGGGCGGGAGGAGAACATCGTGTTTTCCATGCCGCGGGAGCTGCGGATTGATGCGGTGGATGTTTCCTGAAGCCGTTGTCTTATCTTGGTTCCGGGTTGTTAATAGTCACCGGAATTTGATGATCTTCACAAAAAAGCGGCAATAGATGCCGCTTGTCTCCTCTGTTTCGCCGCTCGTCGTCCTGACGTAGAACCCTGTAGACACATGGAATAATCTTAATCTACGCACAAGTGGGATTGGATTATGTCTGCACAGGTTTTCAGAAACGGGTTCACGCTGATTGAGTTGCTGGTAACGATTGCGATTCTTGCAATCACGGTAACCATCGCTATTCCTTCTTTCCAGAACGTCATAGCCAGTAACAAGCTCCAGGAGGGTCGTGAGCGGTTGCGCACGGCCATCATGTATACCAAGGGTGAAGCCGTGGCCAGAAATCAGACGGTGACGCTGTGTCCATCGAGCGATGGAAGCACCTGTGGTGATAACAACGACTGGGATGAAAACTGGCTGGTCGTGACAGATGGCAACAACACAGGCGCGGTATCGATCGCCACAACCTTAAGGTCCTTCGAAGCACCCAGCGCCGCCGGAGTAACAGTAACCCACACCGGTGGTGTGGATCTCATCCGTTTTCAGTCTGACGGCATTGCGGTAGGCCTGAGTGCAGCGGCGTCCTTTGGTTTCTGCGACCCGGATGGCAAGGTTAACGCCAATTCCCTGATTCTTTCTCCAAGCACCGCTGCGCTTCGAACAGGAACCCCGGCAGAGGCCAATTGTCCATGAGCAAACTCCACAAAGCCCCTGGCAATCAGTCAGGCGTCACCATGATCGAAGTGTTGGTTGCCGTGTTGATCCTGGCAATTGGTTTGCTGGGTGTTGCCGGCCTTCAGTCGATCAGCCTCAAGAACACCTCGGATGTATTTTTTGAACAGCAGGCGATGAGCGCGAGCGCGGACCTGATCAACCGGATAATGGCAAACCAGGCGGCGGCGTCCAATGGTGACTATGCCGATGCCCCGCCCACAACAGCTCCCACAACGGACTGTTCCAGCACGACCTGCTCATCTGAAGCAATGGCCGACTGGGATCTCTGGCAATGGAGCCAGACCCTGACAACGGGTCTGGGGGCTCCGCCATCGGCCGCCGCAAACGTGAGCTGGGATGCGGCAAAAGGTGAATACGAAGTGGCCATTACCTGGGACGCGAATGGTGCGGGCTCATCGTATTCCGCACCCACCTGCACGTCCGCTGACAATACGGCGGCCGGGTGTACTTTCGCCGTCTATCGAGTCATGGAGTAACAAGACAATGATTAAGCAGCAAGGTTTGTCACTGATCGAGTTGATGATCGCCATGACGCTGGGGTTGATCCTGACGTTCGGCGTCGTCCAGATCTTTATTAGCAGCAAGCAGACCTATTCGGTGGTCACGGCCCAGTCCCAGACCCAGGAAAACGGGCGCGTTGTGAAGCACTTTCTGGGGCGTGGATTAAGGCATGCCGGGTATTGGGATGATTCGACGCTGCCTATAGCGCTACCTGACAATGGCGTTTTTGCCGAGAACCAGATGGTTTTTGCCACAAATGATGACGCAGCCTCCGCCAATAATATCGTGGACGGAACGGACACCATCACTGTCAGATTCAATGGCACCGCCGATGGCCAGCTCAGAGGCTGTACTGGTATGACACCGGACCGTAACCAGATGATTGTTGACCGCTACTACGTCACGCCTGCTGGCGCCAATACCAATGTGCCCAGCTTGCAGTGCGACAGTGAAATGCTGACGCTTGGCGGCGCTTCGGTGTCTACGGCGTCACAGCCTCTGATTGTGGGCATTGAAAATCTCCAGGTGGAATTCGGTATCGGTACTGAAGACCGCATTACTCAGTATGTCAGTGCCGACGAGGTGACCGACTGGGGCGACGTGCGGTCCGTTCGCTATGGGTTCCTGGCAACGTCAAACCAGAACACCGGTGGCCGGGAAAACACCAACACCTACACCCTTGTTGATGGCGAGACCGTCACCGCTTCAGGCGACAATCGCCTCAGGCAGGTCCAGCGCGATACCGTCTTTTTGCGTAATTTCCGAGGTTAGTTGTGATGAAAACAGACGTTCATACAAACCGGTCCCGTAGCAGGTCGCTGCCCGGTCGACAGTCAGGCGCCGTTCTGATCGTCAGCCTGGTGATGCTGCTTTTGCTGACCATCATCGGTATGAGTGCGGTTGACATGACCACGCTTGACACCCGTATCTCGGCCAACACCAAAGACAAGGCGCTGGCCTTCGACGCAGCAGAAGCGGCGCTAAACACCGCGGGTAACGCGCTGATGCCAGGCAAACCCCTGCCTGACGCCAGCACTCCCGGCTTTCTGACGTCCGCCAAGGCAGATAACTGGTGGCAGGCTGAAAATGAAACATGGTGGACCACCAACGGCGAGATGATTACCAACTACGCTGGTCGGGCCAATGCGACGGCCGGCATTGGTTATGTGATTGAGCAGCCTGTTCAGATAGCAGCGGGCGGCGCCGGTCAAAAAGTGACGGATTTGACTATGGGCCCCCCTAAAGCGGTCACACGGCTATACCGGGTAACAGCCCGGGGCGAGGGTCCTGGCGGCACCGAAGTGCACGTTCAGTCTGTTTACGCGCGAAAAGTTTACCCCGGGCAACAATGATCAGTGCTCATAGCAGCACGGAGGGAATGCAATGATTTCCAAAAGAAGCTTTAATTTTTTTGCAGGACTGCTACTGACACTGGTCAGTTCGGGTTACACCTCGGCGGCACCGCTGAATCTGGCGAACAAGCCCCTGTTCCTTGGCTCGACCGCGCCGCCCCTGCTGATGCTCACGGTCGGCAAGAACCACAAGCTTTATTACGAAGCCTATAATGATGCTTCGGATCTGAATAATGATGGTGAGCTTGATGTCGGCTACCAGCCAGACATTGACTACTATGGCTATTTCAATAGTTATGCCTGCTACGACTACGATGCCACAGAAAATCGGTTTGTGCCGCAGAGCGTCAAATCACAGGCGGACAAGGATTTGGGTACCAAAACCTGTAATGCCGGAACCGGAGCCAGCGCCGAGTACCCTGGCGCCTGGAGCGGCGATTTCCTGAACTACGTGACCATGGCGCGTATCGACGCTTTGCGCAAAGTGTTCTATGGCGGGCGTCGTTCTACGGACTCTGCCAGCCTGACGGTCCTCGAACGTACTCATATCCCTCAGGATGCTCATACCTGGGCGAAGGAGTACCAGAGCTATGATGTTGACGGTTTCTATATCGACGAATATACGCCCTTGGCACAACCGCCGGGGCTCGGTAAAAGACATCTGTTTGGCAACGTTTCGTATTCCGTTGGTGGTGCGCCGTTGCTCAGGGTGCTGCCAAACACGGTGTTTCGCCCTTGGGAGTGGGCTTCCATCGAACGTCCAGTTCTGGGTAGCGAGTGCGTAGCGGGCATTGGTGGCAGCCGCACCAATTGTGAGGTTTCTGGCGGCTCAAATTCCTGGCAGATTGCGGAAGCAGAACTCTTCAGTGATCTGACACTGAATTATTATGATGTCAGCGGTCCACAGCCTGATTCCCCGGATAATGCGTCTGAATTTGATGCTTTGCTGGCATCGTATGAAGCACCTAGCCGGCTCATCGGATCCGCAAACCGGTCGCTTAGCACCATTCAGGGTGGCTTGGATGATTCCGTTGACCACTATTTCTCTGTCGTTCGCGGTAAGTTGAACGTTCCACAGACCGGCAACTACAGTTTCAGTGTTAATGGCGACGATGCCGTCGAATTCATCATTAAAAACTCGAGCGGCGGTGTCAAAGACCGTATCGGCTGGTATGGCCCCCACGGTGCCTGCAGCGGCGATACCTGTCGTGAGACTCATTCTGGTGTCGTTGCCCTGAATCAGGGCACTTATGATGTTGAATTTCGTCATCATGAGGCGGCTGGCGGTGACAGCTTTGAGCTCTACCGGAAAACCGAAACATTCGATTCGTCATTCACCGAATACGCGGTTCGTGTCGAAGTCTGCAAATCCGCCGGCCTGCTTGAAGACAACTGCAAGACCTACAGTGACGGCACCAACACCACTTATAAGCCGACTGGCCTGCTTCATGACTATGGCGAAAATGAGAGTATTCTTTTCGGCTTGTTGACCGGCTCATTCGAGAACAACCTCGACGGTGGCGTGTTGCGCAAAGTCGTCAGCTCCTTCCGGGATGAAGTTAACAGTGATGACGGCACTTTTACGGATGTAAACGGTATTGTCTCGACCCTGAGCAAGCTGAGGACGGTCAACTTCCAGACCAGCAATCATTCCTACGCCTGCGGCCGGAAGACTTCAGGTCCGATATCCAACGGTGAGTGTGACATGTGGGGTAACCCCATGGCGGAGATGATGTACGAAACCGTGCGTTATTTTTCCGGCAAGGGCGCACCCACAGATGACTTCAAGATTGCCGACAGCGGCAACAACGATGCGGCTCTTGGCCTGCCTAATGCCTCCTGGGACAACCCCTATGATGAAGAGGATGGCCAGCCCTACTGTGCGGCTCCTTATATGATGGTGGTTTCGGACATTAACGTCAGTTACGACTCTGACAAGGTGCCCGGCTCCTCATTCTCCAGCTTTGCCGGTGACGTAACCGGGTTGGATGTAACCAGCCTGTCGAATACCATTACCAGCGGTGAGCCCAGTGTTCCCGGCCTTCATTACATCGGGCAGTCAGGTACAGGTGCCAGTGCGGTTGCGGATAACGCGCCAACGGCGAAAACAGTGGAAAGTCTGGCAACCATTCGCGGCCTTGCTCCGGAAGAGCCGACCAAGCTGGGTAGCTACTACTCTGCTGCGATCGCCTATTACGGTTGGCTGACAGATCTATTCCCGAACCAGGGCTCGGATGACAACCCGACGAACATCAATACCTTTGCTGTGGCGCTCGCGTCGCCCCTGCCGCGAATCAACATTCCGCTGCCAGGCGGTGAGTCCATCTCTCTGGTTCCGTTTGCGAAATCGCCTGGCGGCAGTGGAATCAGCGCAGCAGAAGGCGATTTCCAGCCAACGAACACCATAGTGGATTTCTACGTTGAGGAAATAACGCCGACCTCTGGCAGCTTCCTGATCAACTTTGAAGACGTTGAGCAGGGCGCAGACCATGATATGGACGCGATTGCCCGCTACCAGTACCAGTTAAACGCGGACAACACGGTGACCGTCAAGGTGGACTCCCTCTACGCTGCGGGCGGCATCGACCAGCACATGGGTTACGTTATTTCAGGCACGTCCAAGGACGGCATCTATCTGGTTGTTCATGATCGTAGCGGCAGCGTGCCGACCTACTATCTGGATACCCCCGCCGGCGTGAACCCCGGTGACCCACGGGGAACAGACAAGCTGACCCTGACCAGTGAGCGGACCTTTACTGCAAGCGGCGAAGCCGCAGCGACCCTGCTGAAAGACCCGCTTTACTTTGCCGCGAAGTGGGGTGGTTTTGTCGACAAGAACGAAAATAACATCCCGGACCTGGATTCGGAGTGGGATACCAAGAACAACATCACCCAGGAAGTGGGTCCCGATGGTGTTCCCGACAACTACTTCCAGGTAACTAACGCACTGGGCCTGAAAGACCAGCTCAGTACGGCGTTCAACACAATTCTTGAGCGCGAGGCATCGTCCTCTACGGTGACGGTAAACTCCGGCGCACTGAACACGGATACGCTGCTTTTCCAGGCTGTGTTTAACGCCGAGGACTGGTCCGGCAACCTGTTCGCCTACCCTGTAGAGGGTACGGGCCTGGGCGTGCCGGTCTGGAATTTCCGGGATGAACTGGGCGACCAGCTTTCCGGGGCTACGGGATTCCTTAACAACCGTGAAGTGGTCACTTACAACAGGGCCCAGCAGAAAGGTGTTCCGTTCAAGTGGCCGACAGACCCGAATGCGCCAACGGTGAATGAAATCAGCCAGGCTCAGGTTGATGCCTTGCGCGGCGGCCTGACGGTGAATGCCGACCAGTACGGAGAGGCTTTGCTGAACTTCATTCGCGGAGACCAGAGTGAGGAAGGCGCCGCATCCACCTTCAATTTCCGGGAGCGTGAGACCGTACTGGGCGATATCGTGAACTCCGATCCGCTGTTCGTGCCCAAGCCGAGTTTCTTCTATCCGGACAACTGGGGTGCGTCGGCACCGGAGAACAACAATGCTTATTCGGATTTCCGCAACACCTTCGCGGATCGCGATCCGATGCTGTACTTCGGCGCGAACGATGGCCTGTTCCACGCAATCAATGCCTACAGGAACAACGCAGTTGAGGCCAACGGACCGATCCGTACCGATGGTGGTGAGGAAGAGTTGGCTTACATGCCTTCGCAGGTTTCGGGCGACCTGAACCAGCTTGCTGACCCGAATTACACGCATCGCTACTATGTTGATGGACCGTCAACCTATGGTGATGTCTATTTCGGCAGCAAGTGGCATACCGCTCTGGTAGGTGCACTCGGCAAGGGTGGTCAGGGCCTGTTTGCCCTTGATATTACCGATCCGAAAGGTATCAGCTCTATTTACCCGAGCTTCAACGAGTCCAACGCAGAGGATCTGGTGCTCTGGGAGTTCTCCGACGCTGATGACGCCGATATGGGTTACAGCTATGGCGACCCGGTGATTGTTCGTATGAACAATGGCAGATGGGCGGCCATATTCGCTAACGGTTATAACAATACCGACAGTGACGGTAACGTGAGCACGACTGGCAACGCAGTTCTTTTTATTGTTGATATCGAGACCGGCAATGTAATTCGGAAACTTGATACCGGTGAGGGCCTGCTTGATGATCCTACAGGGGCTTCCCGACCCAATGGTCTGGCCTCGCCTGCGGTCATTGATAGAGATGGAGATTTCATCGCGGACGCGATCTATGCGGGTGACCTGTTCGGCAATATGTGGAAGTTCGATGTATCCGGTTCAGCCGCGGCAGACTGGCAAGTCGCCCATGGTACAGCTGCTGCTCCGGCGCCGATGTTCGTTGCGAAGGATGCCAGTGGCAACGAGTTGCCGATCACTTCCCGGCCGACGGTCGGCTCTCACCCTGACCGCTCGATTGCCCCGAATGACGTAATCGTTTATTTCGGCACCGGTAAGTATCTGGAGTCCAATGACAACGACCCGAGTGGTCAGAACACTCAGGCATTCTTCGCTATCTGGGATGATGGTTCAGTTGTCTCTGGTCGTTCTTCGCTCCTGCAACAGCAAATTATCGGTGAGGTGTCCACCAGTGAGTTCGATATACGCCTGACGACTGATGAAGAAATACGCTGGGAAGCGGAATTGGAGGACCCGACGGATCCAACGAGCGCGACTCTGCCTGCCCATAGTGGCTGGTATATGGACCTTGTTAACACACAGGGAGGTAACACCGATAACAAAGGCGAGCGTGTGGTGTTCGAGCCCATTCTCCGGAATGACCGGGTGATTTTCACCACCCTGATCCCGAGCCTGGATGAGTGTGCCGCCGGCGGCTCCGGTTGGCTTATGGAAGTCAGTGCCATCAGTGGAGCACGTCTAGAGAATTCAGCATTCGACGTCAATGAAGACGGTGTGTTCAACGCCGAGGATCTGGTGGAATTCGGGGAAGAGTTCCTGCCTGGCAGCGGTATACGGAAAGGCGGGGGCGAAGACGGTGGTTCCGGCATTCCGACACCGCCAGCGATACTTGATAATCTGGAATGTCCCAACGGCGTGTGTACTGAGATCAAGTTCAGTGGCACATCGAAAGCGGAGATAGACTCCATTACCGAGTCCACCAAACCGGGGTCTCAGGGCCGACAGAACTGGCGAGAGGTTAACTGATGGAAGTACGTGACCTGGAAATCCTGAATGAGTCTGTGCCCGTTCGGCGGGCACAGCGGGGGTTCACGCTGATCGAGTTGATGATCGTGATCGCGATTATAGGCATTCTGGCCGCGGTGGCTATCCCGTCCTACCAGAGCTATGTTCAGCGAACCAATCGGGCCGATGCGGAATCGTCCCTGGTTCAGCTGGCCCAGCGGATGGAAGAAGCGTACGCCCAGAACTATACCTACGCCGGCCTTGCCGCCGGTGGGAGCAATACTGGTGCGCCAGGACCGAGCGTGGGTGTAAGTAATCAGGTGAACCAGTACACCATAACCATTAGTGCCGCAGGTGCGAACACCTATACCGTCACTGCAACACCCACCGGCGCTCAGACAAATGACCGCTGCGGGACCCTGTCCCTGAATGACGCCGGTGTGAAATCCGCGGTTAAAGGCGGAAGTACGATCGCTGATTGCTGGTAATCAGCAGGCAATGGGGGTGCCGGGGATTCGTTCCTCGGTACCGTCCCCATCGAAGTCCATAGATGTTCGAATCCTTCCCGAAAATGAGATCACCACGGCGAACCGGCTTGTGTGAGAGTCTGGGTGGCAGAACTCAATCGATCCCGGTGTCCCGTTGGCGATTCCGAGACTGTTCCATTCGAAATGCGCGCGACTGGCGGGGCGATTTCGCTGTGTCCACTGTTCAAGACGGACGGGGATGTTTCGGGTAAGCGTTTCACCGGCATCAAGCTTGGCGTTGTCATTCGAGTCATGAAAGACACTCAGAGTGTTGCTCCAGTTAGAAGTGCACTGCCCAGAGGAGTCGAGCGAACAGACCGTGGTTACTTCGCGGCTCTGGATAGCTGTGGCGCGAGCAAACCGCAGTGCCGAAAGCACACTTTGCCTTGACGATTCTTTCATCTGGTTCTGGATAAAACCCGATGTGAATGGCACAGCCATGGTTACGGTGATGGAAAGAATGGCAACTACAATGATCAGCTCAATAAGGGTCAGGCCCTTGCTGAATGCGGTGTGTGTCATGTTTAAGTCCTTTTAGTCAGCGGCAGATTCGTCCTGAATCTGCTTCAAGAATACCTGAATGGAACCTGTCTATTCCATCCCCAGCTTTTTCAACCGATACCGCAACGCACGAAAACTGATTCCCAATCGCTTGGCCGCCGCGGTCTTGTTCCAGCGGGTGGCTTCCAGTGCCTTCTCAATAGCGGTGCGTTCAATGGTTTCCAGATATCCCTCGAGGTCCATTTCCCCTTCCGGTACAGGGGCAGAACCGGCGCCGTTGCCGGCAGCCTCGCCCGCTGAGTGATTGTCTGGAGTGATGGGCGCGTTCCCCATGTGCAGGTCGTCTTCACCGATCAGGTCCGCATCGCATAGGGTGAAAGCCCGCTCCAGAATATTTTCCAGCTCACGCACATTGCCCGGGAAGTCATAACCCTTTAAACGGTTAATGGCTTCGGACGTCAGCGACGCCGGGTCGCACTCGTATTCCCGCGCAATGCGCTCAAGGATGTGGCTGGACAGCAGGGCAATGTCGTCCGGCCGATCCCGCAGCGCCGGAACAGCCAGTTCGATCACGTTGATGCGGTAAAAAAGGTCCTGGCGGAAATGGCCTGCTTGTACCAGTGCCGGTAGGTCCTTGTGGGTAGCGCTGAGTACCCGAATGTCGACGGCCGCTTCCTTGGTGTCGCCCACGGGCCTTACGGCCTTTTCCTGGATTGCGCGAAGCAGCTTTACCTGCATGGCAAGCGGCAGGTCGGCGACCTCATCAAGAAACAGGGTGCCGCCGTCAGCGGACCGGAAAAGGCCATCCTTGTTTTCCGTGGCGCCAGTGAAGCTGCCTTTCTTATGGCCGAAGAACTCGCTTTCCATTAACTCCGAGGGAATGGCGCCGCAGTTGACGGCAATGAACGGGCCTTCCCGGCGTGGACCCTGTAGGTGGATCATTCTTGCGACCAGTTCCTTGCCGCTTCCGGATTCGCCACTGATAAACACTGGCGCCTGGCTACGGGCAAGCTTTCGAACCTGATTCCTCAACCGTTTGATCTCTGACGATTTACCCAACAGCAGGCCGGGTTCGTCGTCGGAGGCCTCGGCGTCGGGTACGGTTTCTGACAGCTTGAGGGCACTGTTAACCAGTTCCCGCAGGCGCGCCAGCTCAAGAGGCTTGGAGACGAAATCAAACGCCCCCGCCTTGAGGGATTCGATGGCCGTTTCCATATTGCCGTATGCTGTGATCACTGCTACCGGAGTGGCAGGAACGTGCTGCTGAATCCATTGCACCAGCTCAATGCCATTGCCGTCAGGCAGGTTCATGTCAGTGAGGCAAAGCTGGGGCTCGTGTTCTTTCAACAGGGCTTTTGCAGAACCGACGTCTTTCGCCGTCAGTGTATTGATGCCCATCCGGCTGAGGGTGATTTCAAGCAGGTCGCGAATATCGGGCTCATCATCGACAATCAGGGCTGTGTGCTTGGTCATTGGCGTGGGATGGACTCCGTGTCGTGGTCAGATCATGCGCCCGTGATGGGCAAAGGTAATGCGGAAACAGCAGCCGGGCTTTCCGTTATCCACCAGGGACAGGTGGGCCTGATTAGATTCGCACAGTTCCCTGGCCAGATAAAGGCCCAGACCAGTGCCGCTCTTGTCGGTTGTGAAGAAGGGCTCGAAAACGGAGGAACGATTCTCTGGCGCAATGCCAACCCCGAAGTCACGAACATCGATGTAGGTACGCTCACCGTCGGCGGTAGCGCCAGCGTGTAGTTCGATTTTCGCCTGGCCGGTATTCTCACGGCTGTAACGGAGCCCGTTGTCACACAGGTTGACCAGAACCTGTTCCAATTGGCTCACGTCAAAGCGGGCCTGCGGCAGGTTGTCTTCAATCTGCAGTTCGATTTCAGGCGGATTGTCCGAGCCGCCATTCAGGGTTTGCAAGTAATCATCCCGGAAGGTCTTGAGCCATTGGTCTACCTGCACCAGATCGCTGCTGGCCTCCCGTCGTCGGGACAGGTCGAGCACGTTCTCGATAATGCCGTTCACCCGACGCGAGTGACGCTGGATAATATCCAGCATCCGGCGGTCTCCTTCATCAAGATGTTCAGATTCCCGCATTAGCTGCGAAGCGTGGCTGATCGCGCCCAGGGGGTTGCGGATTTCATGGGCGATGCCGGCTGTCAGCCGTCCCAGCGATGCCAGCTTCATCTGCTGCGCCTGCTGGGTGACCTTGCTCAAATCGTCGATAAATACCAGAATCTGGTCCCCGCGCTCTTGGTCTAGCTGGGCGAAGTTGGCCTGTACCATAGGAGAGGTGGGCGTGGCCTGAAAAGGCTTCGTGCGACCGCCGGGGTTTTTCAGCCAGAAGTCCAGGCCCTGTCGCAAGGGAGTCGGTAGGGAGCGCCCGCGACTTCGGGGCTCGTCATCCGGTGCATGGCCGAACAGCAGCTCCTCCGCCGCAGCGTTGGCAAGGCGGATTGCACCGTACCGGTCCAGTACCAGAATACCGGTGCGCATTCGCTGGATGATCTGCCGATTTATTTGCTCCAGTTCTGCGATGCTTTTGGCACGGGAACTGGCCAGTGCTTCACTTCTGATCATGCGCCGGGAGATGTACTGAAGAATGAAAGCGGCTGCGAAATACAGGATGCCCAGAGAGCCGGCACGAACGATTTCGTCGGCAGAGGCATAGAGATAAAGTACTGACCAGCCGGCGATGCCCAGAGAGCAGATAGCCGCCAGTGCGGCGTAAAATGTGCCGATCCGCGTGGGGGTGAGAATATTGCCGGCGGCCACGGTGACGATCACCAGGTTTGCCAACCCGCTGGTCATTCCTGAACTGGTGAGCAATAACCCGTGTAGCATCAGCAGGTCCATCAGAATCGACAGGCTGATGTGGCGGTTGCGAGGCTGAAAGCCCGCCAGAAGAACCAGCGCCGTAAAGATGTTCAGGGCCAGATAGGTAATAACGCCAGCCTGATAGTATTCAGCCGCACGCATCCGGATGTCGAATTCACCGGGGGCAATAAAAAGCAGCATCACCAGCAGTACGCTGACCACGACGCGGTAGTGGTTGTAGATCCGGAACAGGCGCGCGCGCTGGTATCCAGGAGGCGCACTGGCGGCGAAGCTGGTTGTATCCTGCAGAGAGTTTTCCATGGTCCTTGAGTATCCCGGAAGCATTCTTGGGCGCTGGATGGTTATAATAGCCTTTTAACGGCAATGAGTTACAGGAGCAGTGGTATATGTCTGCGCAATCCGGTCAATCACCCGCAACGCTCAGGGTGGTGATGGCACAGCTCGACTTTCTCGTGGGCGACATTCCGGGTAATACCCGTAAGGTAATCGAGGCTGCACAGCGAGCAGAGCGGGAGTTGGGTGCCGATATTGTGGTGTTCCCGGAGCTCTGTCTTACCGGCTACCCGCCGGAGGATCTGCTGCTTCGCGCCAGTATGGATCTGCGCATCGCGGAAGCGCTGGAGGCGCTCAAGTCTGAAACCCTGGGGCCAGCCGTTGTTGTAGGGGCTCCGGTGAGGCACGAAGGCCTGTTGTACAACGCCGCGCTGGTGATCGATCAGGGCGTAGTGACGGCGCGTTATTTCAAGCGTTTCCCTCCCAACTACCAGGTTTTCGATGAAAAGCGGTACTTTGCGGAGGGCCAGGACGTTCTGGTTCAGGAGATCCGCGGCGTGCCCGTGGGGCTGACTGTCTGTGAGGATATCTGGGTCGACGGCCCGGTAGAGGATGCCGCAGCGAAGGGGGCAAAACTGATACTCAACATCAATGCGTCCCCCTATGACATTGGCAAGCAGGCACGGCGCAAAGCGCTGCTGGAGCGCAAGTCCGGAAACAATCGGGTCACCATCGTCTACGTGAATCTGATCGGTGGCCAGGACGAGCTGGTGTTTGATGGCGGTTCCATGGCTTTCGATCACTCGGGTGTGCTCTGCGCCGAAGCGCCCCAGTTCAGTGAGGGCCTGTTTCCCGTGGATCTGATCTGTGAACATCACTGCCAACCGGTGGCGCAGCCGCTCATTGCAGAGCCGTCAGTGGAAGAGAATGTCTATCGTGCGCTGGTGCTGGGCGTTCGGGACTACGTCAACAAGAACGGTTTCAAGTCCGTTGTTCTGGGCCTGTCCGGCGGCATTGATTCTGCGGTCACTCTTGCGGTGGCGGTGGATGCTCTTGGAGCCGACAGGGTCCGGGC
The DNA here is from genome assembly GCF_008795985.1 of Marinobacter halotolerans. Taxonomy (NCBI): domain Bacteria; kingdom Pseudomonadati; phylum Pseudomonadota; class Gammaproteobacteria; order Pseudomonadales; family Marinobacteraceae; genus Marinobacter; species Marinobacter halotolerans. The sequence goes on from NZ_VMHP01000003.1 coordinate 188,833, forward strand.
AGTGATGATGCCGTTTCGCTACACCGCCAGCATGAGTATCGAAGACGCCGAACTGGAAGCCCGGGCTCTTGGGGTTCAGTACGATGTATTTTCCATCGAGCCGATGTACGACGCGTTCATGGAAACTCTGGCAGAACCCTTCAGGGGCACAGTGCCCGATACCACGGAAGAAAATCTCCAGGCCCGGCTACGGGGCGTGCTGTTGATGTCGCTGTCAAACAAGTTCGGCGCGATGGTGCTTACCACCGGCAACAAGAGCGAAATGGCGGTGGGTTATTCCACGCTTTACGGCGATATGGCGGGCGGCTTTGATGTGCTGAAAGACGTGCCAAAAACCCTGGTGTTCAAGCTGGCCTGGTATCGCAACAGTGTGTCGCCGGTTATCCCCGAGCGGGTGATCACCCGTCCCCCCTCTGCGGAACTGGCACCGGACCAGAAAGACGAAGACAGCCTGCCCGGCTATGACGTGCTGGATCAGATACTGAATCTTTATGTAGAACGGGACTTGAGCGCCGACGCGATTGTCGCCCAGGGATTCAGCCGGGAGGATGTGGATAGGGCGGTTCGTCTGGTGGATATCAATGAATACAAGCGCCGCCAAGCGCCTATTGGTGTGCGCATTACCGAGCGGGGCTTCGGCAAGGATCGCCGCTATCCCATCACTAACGGATGGAAAAGCGGAATCTAGAGCCCCGTCCGGTTATTCGTCACCCATCAGGCCAAAGGTGACCACGCTGGCCAGGGAGCGGTCTTCCCGGGACAGGATGTCCGATTCGAATTCACCGCTGTCGTTGAAGGCGGTGCTCTCCGGGAAGTTTTCCCGCAGCACCGCCACGGCATCGGAAGCGCCCTTCTTCAGGTCCAGAAAGCGGAAGGTTTCGGCCAGAATGATCAAGGCTTCTTCCACCGGCGGCGTTTGCGGGAAGTTTTCGACGATATATCGGGCCCGGGTATTGGCGGCAATGTAGGCCTCCCGGCTGATGTAGTACTTGGCTGCAATCAGCTCGAGGTTGGCAAGCCGGTTGCGAATGGCGATCATCCTCTGGCGGGCGTCCGGGGCGTATTGGCTGGTCGGAAAACGGGCCAGCAGTTCCGAGAAATCCCGGAATGCCTGACGCTGTTCGCCCGGGTCCCGGGCGGCGATGTCGATGGGAAAGTAACGGGCGCCAAGACCGATATCGAGGTTATAGGATGCCAGGCCGCGCATATACAATGCGTAGTCCGCATGTTCGCTCTGGGGATTCAGGCGCAGAAACCGGTCCGCTGCCGCGCGGGCGCCCTCCAGGTCGAGGTTCTGGTAGCGGGCGTAGATCAGGTCCAGCTGAGCCTGCTCGGCATAGCGGCCGAAAGGATAATAGGTTTCCAGGGCATCGAGGTTGGTTTCCGCCTCGTTGAAGTTACCCGAGTTCATGGCATCACGAGCGTTCTCGTAATAGGTCTCCTCAGCCAGTACTTCTTCCTGTGTCTTGTTGGAGGCACAGGCACTGATCAACAGCACTGTGGTAAAGAGCAAGACTAATCGAGCAACTGATCTCATGCCGGAATCCCGTATAATGGCAAAACTTGAACTGCCGGCCATTGTAACGGGGATAGTATGGCTTGTGCAGTGGCAGGTCCGAAGGTTTCTGCCTTTTTGACGCAAACGTAACTTTTATAACGGCCCTGGGGGCTTAATGTCATCTGAATCACGTATTAAGGCCAGTTTCTCCATACCACCTGCAATCAGCGACCGACGGCTGGACCAGGCGGCGGCCGAGCTAATGCCCGAGCATTCACGCTCGCGCCTTCAGGGCTGGATCAAATCCGGTGCCCTGACGGTGAACGGCAAAACCTGCAAACCCCGCGATAAGGTAATGATGGGCGATGCGCTCGAGCTGGACGCCGAGCCAGAAGCCCAGGTGAGTTGGGAGGCGGAAGCGATCAATCTGGATGTTGTGTTCGAGGACGAGCACCTGTTGGTGATCAACAAACCCGCCGGCCTGGTGGTCCACCCGGCAGCCGGCCACGCCGATGGCACACTGGTTAATGCCTTACTGAACTACGCGCCGGAAGTGGAGAATCTGCCGCGGGCCGGCATTGTCCACCGGCTGGATAAGGACACCTCCGGCATTATGGTGGTGGCACGCAGCCTGATCGCCCACACATCGCTGGTAGACCAGTTACAGACCCGCACCATGGGCCGTGAATACGAAGCTGTCATTGTCGGCACCCTGACCGGTGGAGCAACCGTGGATGCTCCCATCGGCCGCCACCCCCGTGAGCGCAAGAAAATGGCGGTGGTGCCCAGCGGCAAGCCCGCAGTCACACATTACCGGCTAGTGGAGCGGTTTGCCGCCCATACCCATATCCGCTGCAAGCTGGAAAGCGGGCGTACCCACCAGATTCGGGTGCACATGGCGCATGTGAAGCATCCGCTGGTTGGAGATCCCATGTATGGCGGCCGGCTCAGGCTGCCAAAAGGCACCACCGATGAACTTCGCGATGCCCTGGCTGCCTTCCATCGTCAGGCCTTGCATGCTCGTAAACTGACGCTTGAACACCCGCAAACCGGCGAGATTCTTAGCTGGGAAGTGCCCATGCCAGACGATATGACGGATCTGCTTGCCGCCTTGCGAAAGCATTTCAGCGAGCTGAACAGCAATGAATTCTGAAGCGGACCTTATTGTTCCGGACTGGCCAGCTCCTGATTGTGTCTGGGCAATGTCCACTACCCGATCGGGCGGTTTCAGTTTGCCTCCCTGGGACAGCTTCAACCTGGGCGGCCATGTGGGGGATGATCCTGCCCACGTTGAAAAAAACCGTCTGAGACTTGCTGAGTTGACCCATCTTCCCCGCTCTGATTTCCGCTTTATGGATCAGGTACACGGGACGGATATTGAGGAATTTCCCGGGCCTGAGCGCGTGCAGGCCGACGGCTGTGTTACCTCACAGGCCAGGGTTCCATGTCTGGTGATGACGGCTGACTGCTTGCCGGTGCTGTTCTGCAATCGGGACGGAAACCGGGTGGCGGCGGCCCACGCCGGGTGGCGGGGTCTCTGTCAGGGCGTGTTGGAGTGTGCGGTGGCCCGGTTTGATGATCCCGCAAGCGTTATGGCATGGCTTGGCCCGGCCATTGGTCCGCGGCAGTTCGAGGTGGGTGCCGAGGTTCGGGAGAGGTTTGTCGAACGCGATCCAGAGGCGGCCAGAGCCTTTGTGCCGGGGCAATCCAGAGGGCGTTTTCTGGCGGACCTTTATCAGTTGGCCCGGCAGCGACTGCAGACGGCGGGAGTCACGCAGATCTCCGGAGGGTACTGGTGTACTTTCTCCGACGCCGACCGCTTTTTTTCCTATCGCCGCGATGGCGTGTCAGGCCGCATGGCCAGTCTCATCTTCATCGATCCGTCTCGATAACCTCCCGTCAAATTTCTGACACTTTTGCTCCCGCCTGCTTGAAGTTGCTCTGGCCGCCCCTATATTGACGTTAGACGAAAACAAATGTTCACGGGGCATGTTCTCCGGAGCGTTAGAGTACTGAGGATCGAAAAAGTATGAGAATCGACAAGCTTACCAGCAAGTTGCAGACCGCCCTGGCTGATGCCCAGTCCATTGCCGTGGGTAAGGATCACAACTTTATTGAGCCGGTGCATCTGATGCAGGCGCTGCTGGACCAGCAGGGCAGCTCGATCAAGCCGTTGCTCAAACAGGCCGGCGCCGAACCGGGACGCATTCGCCAGGCCATTGCCCGGGAGATAGAGAATCTACCGGAAGTGAAGGGTTCCGCCGGTGACGTGTCCATGTCGAACGATATGGGGCGTCTTTTCAACATAGCTGACCGGCAGGCCCAGAAACGCGGCGACCAATATGTATCCAGCGAGCTGATGTTGCTGGCAGCGCTTGAAGACCGGGGCTCCCTGGGTCGTGTACTACGGGAGCAGGGCGTTGACAAGGCAGCGCTGGAAAAGGCCATTGACGAGGTGCGCGGCGGTGAGGCAGTGAATGATGCCTCCGCCGAGGAAAACCGTCAGGCCTTGGACAAATACACCATTGATCTGACCGAGCGCGCGGAATCCGGCAAGCTGGATCCGGTGATCGGTCGTGACGATGAAATTCGCCGCACCATTCAGGTGTTGCAGCGCCGCCGCAAGAACAATCCGGTGCTGATTGGCGAGCCAGGGGTGGGTAAAACCGCCATCGTCGAAGGGCTCGCCCAGAGGATTGTAAATGGTGAAGTACCCGAGGGTCTGAAGAACAAGCGCGTATTGTCGCTGGATATGGGGTCGCTGATTGCCGGTGCCAAATTCCGGGGCGATTTTGAAGAGCGGCTCAAGGCCGTTTTGAATGAGCTGGCGAAACAGGAAGGCCAGATCATCCTGTTTATTGACGAAATCCATACGGTGGTGGGTGCCGGCAAGGCGGAAGGCTCCATGGATGCGGGCAATATGCTCAAGCCGGCACTGGCCCGCGGCGAGCTTCACTGTGTCGGCGCCACCACCCTTGATGAATATCGCGAGAACATCGAGAAAGACGCCGCGCTGGAGCGCCGCTTCCAGAAAGTACTGGTGAGCGAGCCCAGTGAGGAAGACACCATTGCCATCCTGCGGGGTCTCAAGGAACGTTACGAAGTCCACCATGGCGTGGAGGTGACTGACGGGGCCATTATCGCGGCGGCCAAGCTGTCACACCGTTATATTGCCGATCGGCAGCTGCCCGACAAGGCGATTGACCTGGTGGACGAAGCGGCGAGCCAGATCCGCATGGAAATGGACTCAAAGCCCGAAGCGCTGGATCGCCTTGAGCGTCGCCTGATCCAGTTGAAGATTGAGCGGGAAGCGCTGAAAAAGGAAACCGATCCGGCATCCAAGAAGCGACTCTCCGAGCTTTCCGATGTAATTACCGGTGTTGAGCGGGAGTACGCCGACCTTGAGGAAGTCTGGAACACGGAGAAGGCTGCGCTGCACGGCTCCCAGAAGATCAAGAGTCGGCTTGAGCAGGCCCGTATCGATCTTGAGAATGCCCGGCGGGCGGGGGATCTGGGCAAGATGTCCGAGCTGCAATATGGCCAGATTCCGGAACTCGAGCGGCAGCTGGATATGGCCAGCCAGGCCGAAATGATGGAAATGAAACTGCTTCGCAACCGGGTGACCGACGAGGAAATCGCCGAAATTGTCTCCAAGTGGACCGGTATACCGGTATCCAAAATGCTTGAGGGCGAGCGCGACAAACTGATGCGGATGGAAGAGGCCCTCCACGGTCGTGTGATCGGCCAGAACGAGGCGGTAGAAGCCGTGTCCAACGCGGTGCGTCGTTCCCGTGCAGGGCTTGCTGATCCCCACCGGCCCAACGGATCGTTCCTGTTCCTCGGCCCCACTGGTGTGGGTAAAACGGAACTGTGCAAGGCGCTCGCGTCTTTCCTGTTCGATACCGAGGAAGCCATGGTACGGATCGATATGTCCGAATTCATGGAGAAGCATTCCGTTGCCCGGCTGATTGGCGCACCTCCCGGTTATGTTGGCTATGAAGAGGGCGGTTACCTGACCGAAGCGGTCCGTCGGCGGCCCTATTCGGTTCTGCTTCTGGACGAAGTGGAGAAGGCTCATCCGGATGTCTTCAACATCCTGTTGCAGGTGCTTGAAGACGGAAGGCTGACAGACGGCCAGGGCCGCACGGTCGATTTCAGGAACACCGTGATTGTGATGACGTCGAACCTGGGCTCGGACATCATCCAGCAGAAAGCCGGCCAGGATAACTATGAGTCTATGAAATCAGCTGTCCTGGAGGTAGTGGGCACTCACTTTCGTCCAGAGTTCATTAACCGCGTAGACGAGGTGGTGGTGTTCCATCCGCTGGCGGAAAGCCAGATTCAGGGCATCGCCCGCATTCAGGTCGAGTTCCTGGGCAAGCGCCTGCAGGAGCAGGACATGAAGCTCGAACTGGACGATGCGGCCATGGAGTTGCTGGCGGAAGTTGGCTACGACCCGGTTTACGGTGCGCGCCCCCTGAAACGGGCCATTCAGCGAATGATTGAAAATCCGCTGGCGCAGCGGCTGCTGCAGGGAGATTTTCTGCCGGGTGATACCATTCGGGGTCATGTCAGCGAAGGTGAAGCCAATGCGCATACTCTGGTGTTCACCAAAGCCTGATCGATGATAATGCAATGAGCGGGTGGGGCCGGGAATGGCTCCCGCCCGCCCTTGCAGAGGATCAAAGCCCTAGCTTGCCCGGGATTATTGCTGGGGGCTTTCTCCACAATTAAGCTCGGCAATCTTTTCGAATTGCTGCCGCTTCTGCTCTATTTCTTCCGAAGTGAGATAGCGCTCTTCGCCGTCCTCCTGCACTTTGATGCGGCTCCCGGTCTGGATCAAAGCCAGGTTGCTTCTGGCGGTCTGGCAATTGGCGGCACGCTGTTTCTGCCTGGCCCGTTCAGCGGCGTTCATCTCCGCCGTTTCCTGAGTACTGGCTTCCTGCTGTTCCATTTCCTCGAGTTGCTGCTGCGGGCTCTGCCCACTGTTGCCGCCCGACGCCTTGCTGGCGCTGCCAGTGCGAACACTGACCGATTCTGATGATTTCCCTACAGGCTTGCGATCGCCAAAATGCGTGACGCCATCTTCATCGGTCCATTTATAAACCGACTGAGCCGTCGCAAAAACAGGGACTGCCATTACAACCAATGCGAGAGCGATAATCTTTTTGTTCATGCCTGTACTCTTTATAACGTGTCTGACGTGTGTCTGACGTGGGCTTTAACATGGGCCAGGGTTGTCATTAAGACTAAAGTGATCCTGCCATTTGTAAAGATAACTTTCTTCCGGCTGGTTCAAATCCCTGCGCAAAGTATGGCAGACCTTGGTCGCGGTGGGGCATAGAATCGGTCGTTGCTATTGACAGGGAGTTTCCCGCTGTCAAAATTACCCGTTGCCTGAAGACTGGGGTCAATACGGCAGGCAATCCCGAGCAAGTATCCCCCATCAGCAACCACACTGAACGCCCCGCGAATTCAGTCGCGGACTGGTCGTTGTGCCGTCATTTCGAGCGCAACCCGTTGATTGGCCGTTCTCCGCAACCCTCAGGAGGGCGGCTGGCCAGGAGACAACCTCTTTTTATCAGTGTGGCAGAGTATCCGGTGCGGCTTTCACAAGAAGCCAGAAATCCGGACACCCAGGCACCCGGCCGGGCGCTTTCCGGCTCATTCACTCGTAGAAGAGGGTAGAACATCGTGGAGTTATTGTCTGGCGCTGATATGCTGATTCGGTCCCTGCAGGATGAGGGCATTGAATACATATACGGCTATCCGGGTGGTGCAGCGCTTCATATCTATGACGCGCTTTTCAGACAGGACAAGGTCAAGCACATTCTGGTGCGGCACGAACAGGCAGCCGTGCACATGGCTGACGGCTATGCCCGGGCATCGGGAAAGCCGGGCACTGTTCTGGTGACCTCCGGCCCCGGAGCTACCAACACCATCACCGGTATTGCAACGGCCTTCATGGATTCCATTCCCATGGTCGTGATCTGTGGCCAGGTTGCGTCAACGCTGATAGGCGAGGATGCTTTCCAGGAAACGGATATGATCGGCGTGTCCCGTCCGGTGGTAAAACACAACCTGAGTGTCCGTCATCCGGAAGAGATTCCGGAAATTATCCGTAAGGCCTATTACATCGCGTCAACGGGTCGCCCTGGCCCTGTGGTTGTGGATGTCCCCAAGGATATGACCACGCCCAACGAGCGTTATGAGTACGTTTTCCCCAAGAAGGTGAAACTCCGCTCCTACAATCCGGCCATACGCGGCCACGCGGGTCAGATCAAGAAGGCTGTGGACATGCTCATGGCCGCCAAACGACCGATCATTTACGCCGGCGGTGGCGTCATTCTTGGCAAAGCGTCCGATCAGCTCACCGAGCTTGTCAGAATGCTCGGTTATCCTATTACCAATACCATTATGGGCATCGGTTGCTATCCGGCCTCTGACAAGCAGCACCTTGGCTGGCTGGGCATGCACGGGACCTATGAGTCGAATATGTCCATGCACCATGCTGACCTGATCCTTTGTGTCGGCGCGCGTTTTGATGATCGTGTGACCAATGCCACCGAGAAGTTCTGTCCCGGCGCGCGGATCGTTCACATTGATATTGACCCGGCCTCAATCTCCAAGACTATCGATGCAGACGTGCCAATCGTTGGCCCGGTTGATGCCGTACTCAAGGAGATGATCACACTGGTCAAGGAGAGCAAGGTAAGGCCGGACGCCGATGCCATTGCGGCCTGGTGGAAGCAGATTGACGAGTGGCGTGCCTTCCACGGTATGCGCTATGAAACCAGTGATGACACGATCAAGCCGCAGGAAGTGATCGAGGCGCTCTGGCGTCTGACCAAGGGCGAGGCCTATGTGACCACCGATGTCGGACAGCACCAGATGTTCGCGGCCCAGTACTACAAGTTTGATCGTCCAAACCGCTGGATCAACTCTGGTGGACTGGGAACCATGGGCTTCGGCCTGCCGGCCGCCATGGGTGTCAAACTCAATTACCCGGACGATGAAGTGCTTTGTATTACCGGTGAAGGCAGTATCCAGATGAACATCCAGGAGCTGTCGACCTGCAAGCAGTACAATTTGCCGGTGAAGATCATCAATGTGAACAACCAGGCGCTGGGGATGGTCAAGCAATGGCAGGACATGAACTACGAGTCCCGTCATGCGGAGTCTTACATGGGATCCCTGCCGGACTTCATCAAGTTGGCAGAGGCCTATGGCCACGTCGGTGTGCGGATCGACAAAAAGGAAGATCTGGAGCCGAAGCTCAAGGAAGTGCTGGCAATGAAAGACCAGTTGGTATTTGTTGATATCTACGTTGACCGGTTTGAACACGTCTACCCCATGCAGGTAGCCCGAGGTTCGATGAAGGATATGTGGCTCAGCAAGACGGAGAGGGTCTGATCATGCGTCGAATCATCTCTGTTCTGCTGGAAAATGAGCCGGGTGCTCTGTCACGGGTTGTAGGTCTGTTTTCCCAGCGCAACTACAACATTGAAACCCTTACGGTTGCGCCTACCGAGGACGAAACGCTCTCGCGGCTGACAGTCACTACGACCGGTTCCGACAAGGTAATCGAGCAGATCACCAAGCAGCTCAACAAGCTGATAGAAGTGGTCAAGCTGGTTGACCTGACCGAAGGCGCTCACATCGAGCGCGAACTGATGCTGGTCAAGCTCAAGGCTACCGGCTCCCAGCGCGCCGAAATCAAGCGAACCGTCGATATTTTCCGTGGCCAGATTGTGGATGTCACCAGTTCGGTCTACACGGTCCAGCTGGCCGGTGACAGCGAGAAACTTGATGGCTTCATCCAGGCGATCGGTACCTCCGGCGTACTGGAAGTTGTGCGCTCGGGCGTCTCCGGCATTGCCCGTGGTGAAAAGGTTCTGAGCCTTTAACAGGCACTGACAATATTCTGTACAATCGCGGCCTATTGAAGGTCCCTACAAACACAGAGGTTTTTATGCAGGTTTATTACGATAAGGATTGCGATCTTTCCATCATTCAGGGCAAGAAAGTTGCCATCATCGGCTTTGGTTCACAGGGGCACGCCCACGCCTGCAACCTGAAAGAATCCGGTGTTGATGTCACTGTGGGTCTGCGCCCGGGATCGTCCTCCATCGCCAAAGCGGAAGCTTATGGCCTGAAAACCAACGACGTTCCTTCCGCTGTTGCAGCAGCGGACGTGGTCATGGTTCTCACTCCCGATGAATTTCAGTCGCAGCTTTATGCTGCTGAAATCGAACCGAATCTGAAGCAGGGTGCTACTCTGGCATTTGCCCACGGGTTTGCGATTCACTACAACCAGATCGAGCCCCGTAAAGATCTGGATGTAATCATGATTGCCCCCAAGGCGCCGGGCCATACCGTACGCACTGAATTCACCCGTGGTGGTGGCATTCCCGACCTGATCGCCATTTTCCAGGACGCGTCCGGATCCGCCAAAGACCTGGCGCTTTCTTACGCCAGTGGTATTGGTGGCGGTCGCACCGGAATCATTGAAACCACCTTTAAGGACGAGACCGAAACTGACCTGTTCGGTGAGCAGGCTGTTCTTTGTGGCGGTACCGTTGAGCTGGTCAAGGCGGCCTTTGAAACTCTGGTGGATGCAGGCTACGAGCCCGAGATGGCTTACTTCGAGTGCCTGCACGAGCTCAAGTTGATCGTTGACCTGATGTACGAAGGCGGCATCGCCAACATGAACTACTCCATTTCCAACAATGCGGAATATGGCGAGTACGTGACCGGTCCGGAAATCATCAACGAGCAGTCCCGCGAGGCAATGCGCAACGCACTGAAGCGCATCCAGACCGGTGAGTATGCCAAGATGTTCATTCAGGAAGGCAGCAGCAACTACCCGTCCATGACGGCACGTCGTCGCATCAATGCGGAGCATCAGATCGAGACAGTAGGCGAGAAGCTGCGCTCCATGATGCCCTGGATCTCTGCCAACAAGATCGTTGATAAAGAGAAAAACTAGGATTGTTGGCGAGACGCAACAACCGAGCGCGGCCCTAGTGGCCGCGTTTTTCGTATATACTCCGCACAAATGCTATCCGGAGTGATAAGGATGAGTGAAAAGAAATCACAGCCTGAAAACAGGCCAGAGTCGGCCATAGAGCCGGGCACCGATCCCGAGATCGAGACGGGTGAGGTTGTCGAGGAAGAGTTGGTCGAAGGCGCACCCGTTCGTCGCAAGGGAATTTACCTTCTACCCAATGCGCTGACGACGGCATCCCTGTTTTCAGGGTTCTATGCGATTGTGTCTGCAGCCAATGGCGTGTTCGATAACGCGGCGATTGCGATTTTCGTTTCCATGATCCTCGACGGGCTGGATGGTCGTGTCGCGCGACTGACCAACACCCAGAGTAAGTTCGGTGAGGAATATGACAGTCTGGCGGACATGGTCGCCTTTGGTGTGGCTCCCGGCTTGGTGGCCTTCTTCTGGTCGCTGAATAACCTCGGCCAGGTTGGTTGGGCTATCACCTTCATTTATGTTGCTGGCGCGGCCCTGCGCCTTGCGCGGTTCAATACCCAGATTGGCTCGGTCGACAAGAAGTTTTTCGTCGGTCTCGCCAGCCCCGCTGCTGCGGCCTGTGTGGCCGGGCTTGTGTGGTGCTTTCACCAGTTTGAGCCAGCGGCCTGGCTAACAGCGATGACGCTGATCGTTGTGGGCGGGTGTGGTCTGCTTATGGTCAGCAATATTCTCTATAAAAGCTTTAAGGACCTGGATCTCCGTGGCCGGGTGCCCTTTGCTGCTATTCTTCTGGTGGTACTCACCTTTGTGATTGTGGCGCTGGATCCTGCGACCGTGCTGTTCAGTGGTTTTCTCGCCTACGCTCTTTCCGGGCCGGTCTTTGCCTTGTTCCGCCGGTCAAAACAGTCGAGCCAGGCTGCGAGCAAACATTAGGCGCTAACCTGTATTTATTGGATGCATAATGATCAGCCTGTAGGTGGTAACCGAAGTAAACAAAGATAATTCATTTAACGGCGTTGACACATTCCTCCCGGTCTGTAGAATGCCGGTTCCCTTGATGCAGACAGCGTTAAACACGCCCAAAGCCAAGGGCAATTGCTTTTTGATTGAAGCGCGCTATTAGCGGTTTCAGACCACAAAAAGCAGTTGACAAGGTAGCGATTCACTGTAGAATATGCGGCCTTGATCAGGGAGCGGAGACGTTCCCACTGCTCTTTAAAAAGTTAACCAAGTAATTCGTGTGGGCGCTGGCCGAGGTATTTCGGATATGAAATATCAGGACAGTGACTCGTCGAAAATTGAGTTTTGTCTTGAGCAAGAATTGGGATCTTCGGATCCTTAGATGATTTAAACTGAAGAGTTTGATCATGGCTCAGATTGAACGCTGGCGGCAGGCTTAACACATGCAAGTCGAGCGGTAACAGGTCCTTCGGGATGCTGACGAGCGGCGGACGGGTGAGTAATGCATA
>NZ_VMHP01000004.1 GCF_008795985.1 Marinobacter halotolerans
ATGATTTAAACTGAAGAGTTTGATCATGGCTCAGATTGAACGCTGGCGGCAGGCTTAACACATGCAAGTCGAGCGGTAACAGGTCCTTCGGGATGCTGACGAGCGGCGGACGGGTGAGTAATGCATAGGAAACTGCCCAGTAGTGGGGGATAGCCCGGGGAAACCCGGATTAATACCGCGTACGCCCTAAGGGGGAAAGCAGGGGATCTTCGGACCTTGCGCTATTGGATGTGCCTATGTCGGATTAGCTAGTTGGTGGGGTAAAGGCTCACCAAGGCGACGATCCGTAGCTGGTCTGAGAGGATGATCAGCCACATCGGGACTGAGACACGGCCCGAACTCCTACGGGAGGCAGCAGTGGGGAATATTGGACAATGGGGGCAACCCTGATCCAGCCATGCCGCGTGTGTGAAGAAGGCTTTCGGGTTGTAAAGCACTTTCAGTGAGGAGGAAAACTCTGCGACTAATACTCGTAGGGCTTGACGTTACTCACAGAAGAAGCACCGGCTAACTCCGTGCCAGCAGCCGCGGTAATACGGAGGGTGCAAGCGTTAATCGGAATTACTGGGCGTAAAGCGCGCGTAGGTGGTTTGATAAGCGAGATGTGAAAGCCCCGGGCTTAACCTGGGAACGGCATTTCGAACTGTCAGGCTAGAGTATGGTAGAGGAGTGTGGAATTTCCTGTGTAGCGGTGAAATGCGTAGATATAGGAAGGAACACCAGTGGCGAAGGCGGCACTCTGGACCAATACTGACACTGAGGTGCGAAAGCGTGGGGAGCAAACAGGATTAGATACCCTGGTAGTCCACGCTGTAAACGATGTCTACTAGCCGTTGGGACTCTTGAAGTCTTAGTGGCGCAGCTAACGCACTAAGTAGACCGCCTGGGGAGTACGGCCGCAAGGTTAAAACTCAAATGAATTGACGGGGGCCCGCACAAGCGGTGGAGCATGTGGTTTAATTCGACGCAACGCGAAGAACCTTACCTGGCCTTGACATGCAGAGAACTTTCCAGAGATGGATTGGTGCCTTCGGGAACTCTGACACAGGTGCTGCATGGCCGTCGTCAGCTCGTGTCGTGAGATGTTGGGTTAAGTCCCGTAACGAGCGCAACCCCTATCCCTAGTTGCTAGCAGTTCGGCTGAGAACTCTAGGGAGACTGCCGGTGACAAACCGGAGGAAGGTGGGGATGACGTCAGGTCATCATGGCCCTTACGGCCAGGGCTACACACGTGCTACAATGGCGCGCACAGAGGGCCGCAAACCCGCGAGGGGGAGCCAATCTCACAAAACGCGTCGTAGTCCGGATCGGAGTCTGCAACTCGACTCCGTGAAGTCGGAATCGCTAGTAATCGCGAATCAGAATGTCGCGGTGAATACGTTCCCGGGCCTTGTACACACCGCCCGTCACACCATGGGAGTGGATTGCACCAGAAGTGGTTAGTCTAACCTTCGGGAGGACGATCACCACGGTGTGGTTCATGACTGGGGTGAAGTCGTAACAAGGTAGCCGTAGGGGAACCTGCGGCTGGATCACCTCCTTAAACGAAGCCGAATGCTTCGGTCAGAGTCCACACGAATTACTTGGTTGGCTTAAGAAGAGAGCAAAGGGTCTTGCAGGCCCGCACTTTCGGGTCTGTAGCTCAGTTGGTTAGAGCGCACCCCTGATAAGGGTGAGGTCGGTGGTTCAAATCCACCCAGACCCACCAGAATTTCGTGGCTCGTCGTTGCTTTAAGACTCGCTTACCGATGTAAGCTTCGCCTTAAAGCGCCTAGATCCACAAAATTCTATAGCCTGAGAGTCCGAGCAGCGCTTGGTCTTGGGTGAATTATCGAGGGGCCATAGCTCAGCTGGGAGAGCGCCTGCCTTGCACGCAGGAGGTCGGCGGTTCGATCCCGCCTGGCTCCACCACAACCCTTTTTACTGACTAACGCGAGTTAGCAGTGTGCAGAAACAAGCGTTTCGGTTTGATGACAGTCGGTCATTGAGTCTGAAGTTCTTCTTTCTGATCACTGGGTCAGATTTGCTCTTTAACAAATTGGACGAGAAGAACACGAATGCATTTCTCTCATTATCTCCGAGAGGGATGGATTCAATGTGATAGCGATTTCAAGCGTTATCCGGTGTTGTCGTTGAAGTGATTGTAATATGACTTCAAGTGACGGTCTCGAGACAGGGTTCTTTACCAGGCTTGCCTGGTGGAGGATGTTGCGTCGTGATCAGTTGTCTTGGGGTTATATAGTCAAGCAATTAAGCGCATACGGTGGATGCCTTGGCAGTCAGAGGCGATGAAAGACGTGGAAGCCTGCGATAAGGTTCGGGGAGCTGGCAAACGAGCTGTGATCCGGACATCTCTGAATGGGGAAACCCACCGACTTTCGGGTCGGTACCGTACAGTGAATACATAGCTGTACGGGGCGAACCGGGGGAACTGAAACATCTAAGTACCCCGAGGAAAAGAAATCAACCGAGATTCCCTCAGTAGCGGCGAGCGAACGGGGACTAGCCCTTAAGCTAGACAACTGGTAGGAGAACAAGCTGGAAAGCTTGGCCATAGTGGGTGATAGCCCCGTATCCGAAACCTGAGTCTGGTGAAATCGAGTAGGACGGGACACGAGACATCCTGTCTGAACATGGGGGGACCATCCTCCAAGGCTAAATACTCCTGACTGACCGATAGTGAACCAGTACCGTGAGGGAAAGGCGAAAAGAACCCCTGTGAGGGGAGTGAAATAGATCCTGAAACCGTATGCGTACAAGCAGTCGGAGCGGACTTGTTCCGTGACGGCGTACCTTTTGTATAATGGGTCAGCGACTTATGTTCAGTGGCGAGGTTAACCGTTTAGGGGAGCCGTAGGGAAACCGAGTCTGAATAGGGCGATTTAGTCGCTGGGCATAGACCCGAAACCGGGCGATCTATCCATGAGCAGGGTGAAGGTTGAGTAACATCAACTGGAGGCCCGAACCCACTGTCGTTGAAAAGCCAGGGGATGACTTGTGGATCGGAGTGAAAGGCTAATCAAGCCCGGAGATAGCTGGTTCTCCCCGAAAGCTATTTAGGTAGCGCCTCGGACGAATACCACAGGGGGTAGAGCACTGTTTCGGCTAGGGGGTCATCCCGACTTACCAACCCGATGCAAACTCCGAATACCTGTGAGTACTATCCGGGAGACACACGGTGGGTGCTAACGTCCATCGTGAAGAGGGAAACAACCCAGACCGCCAGCTAAGGTCCCCAAATACCAGTTAAGTGGGAAACGATGTGGGAAGGCTCAGACAGCTAGGAGGTTGGCTTAGAAGCAGCCATCCTTTAAAGAAAGCGTAATAGCTCACTAGTCGAGTCGGCCTGCGCGGAAGATGTAACGGGGCTCAAACTGGTTACCGAAGCTGCGGCTGCATACTTTGTATGCGGGGTAGGGGAGCGTTCTGTAAGCCTGCGAAGGTGTGTTGAGAAGCATGCTGGAGGTATCAGAAGTGCGAATGCTGACATGAGTAACGACAATGGGGGTGAAAAACCCCCACGCCGGAAGACCAAGGTTTCCTGCGCAACGCTAATCGGCGCAGGGTGAGTCGGCCCCTAAGGTGAGACCGAAAGGTGTAATCGATGGGAAACGGGTTAATATTCCCGTACCTTGGATAGCTGCGATGGAGAGACGGAGAAGGCTAGGTGAGCCGGGCGACGGTTGTCCCGGTTTAAGCGAGTAGGCAGTGGGATTAGGCAAATCCGGTCCCATAATGCCGAGACGCGACGACGACGACCCTTTTACGGGTTGGAAGTCATTGATGCCCTGCTTCCAGGAAAATCTTCTAAGCTTCAGGCTATTCGAGACCGTACCCCAAACCGACACAGGTGGTCAGGTAGAGAATACCAAGGCGCTTGAGAGAACTCGGGTAAAGGAACTAGGCAAAATGGTGCCGTAACTTCGGGAGAAGGCACGCTGGTGGTATGTGACACCCCTGCGGGTTGAGCAGAAGCCAGTCGAAGATACCAGGCCCCTGCGACTGTTTATTAAAAACACAGCACTGTGCAAACACGAAAGTGGACGTATACGGTGTGACGCCTGCCCGGTGCCGGAAGGTTAATTGATGGGGTTAGCGCTTGCGCGAAGCTCTTGATCGAAGCCCCGGTAAACGGCGGCCGTAACTATAACGGTCCTAAGGTAGCGAAATTCCTTGTCGGGTAAGTTCCGACCTGCACGAATGGCGTAACGATGGGGGCGCTGTCTCTACCCGAGACTCAGTGAAATTGAAATCGCCGTGAAGATGCGGTGTATCCGCGGCTAGACGGAAAGACCCCGTGAACCTTTACTATAGCTTCACAGTGAACTTTGAGCATGTTTGTGTAGGATAGCTGGGAGGCTTTGAAACCAGGACGCCAGTTCTGGTGGAGCCAACCTTGAAATACCAGCCTGACCTGTTTGAGGTTCTAACTTCGTCCCCTTATCGGGGATAAGGACACTGTGTGGTGGGTAGTTTGACTGGGGCGGTCTCCTCCCAAAGCGTAACGGAGGAGCACAAAGGTGGGCTAAGCACGGTCGGACATCGTGCGGTTAGTGTAATGGCACAAGCCCGCTTAACTGCGAGACAGACACGTCGAGCAGGTACGAAAGTAGGTCATAGTGATCCGGTGGTTCTGTATGGAAGGGCCATCGCTCAACGGATAAAAGGTACTCCGGGGATAACAGGCTGATACCGCCCAAGAGTTCACATCGACGGCGGTGTTTGGCACCTCGATGTCGGCTCATCACATCCTGGGGCTGAAGCCGGTCCCAAGGGTATGGCTGTTCGCCATTTAAAGTGGTACGCGAGCTGGGTTTAGAACGTCGTGAGACAGTTCGGTCCCTATCTGCCGTGGACGTTGGAGATTTGAGGAAAGCTGCTCCTAGTACGAGAGGACCGGAGTGGACGAACCGCTGGTGTTCGGGTTGTGTCGCCAGACGCATTGCCCGGTAGCTATGTTCGGATAGGATAACCGCTGAAAGCATCTAAGCGGGAAGCCCCTTCCAAGATGAGATCTCCCTGAGGCCTTGAGCCTCCTGAAGAGCCGTTCAAGACCAGGACGTTGATAGGTCGGGTGTGTAAGCGCTGCGAGGCGTTGAGCTAACCGATACTAATTGCTCGTGAGGCTTGACTATATAACACCCAAGACAATTGCGGATAACGCAACGAAATCACTGTCACTCGTTCTTCTCGTCCACCCAGTGATCAACCGTTTTGCCTGACGACCATAGCGGTCTGGAACCACCTGATCCCATCCCGAACTCAGCCGTGAAACAGACCAGCGCCGATGGTAGTGTGGCTTCTGCCCATGTGAGAGTAGGTCATCGTCAGGCTCCTAATACCAAAAACCCCAGT
>NZ_VMHP01000005.1 GCF_008795985.1 Marinobacter halotolerans
AACACCGGATAACGCTTGAAATCGCTATCACATTGAATCCATCCCTCTCGGAGATAATGAGAGAAATGCATTCGTGTTCTTCTCGTCCAATTTGTTAAAGAGCAAATCTGACCCAGTGATCAGAAAGGAAGGCTTCATCAATCTGAAACATTCGTTTCTGTACACTGACTTTCGTCAGTCAATCATCGATCATTCAGGTTTTGGTGGAGCTAAGCGGGATCGAACCGCTGACCTCCTGCGTGCAAGGCAGGCGCTCTCCCAGCTGAGCTATAGCCCCTAAAAGCTACCTACAAGAATTTTGCTGATCTAGGCGTCGAAGTGCGCCGCATAGCCTGCTATGCAAGTGCTTCGACAACGACGAGCAGCGAAATTCTGGTGGGTCTGGGTGGATTTGAACCACCGACCTCACCCTTATCAGGGGTGCGCTCTAACCAACTGAGCTACAGACCCAATTATCACTGCACCTTGTGCCACCTGAGCTGCGTTGCGGCTCTCGTTCACTCGGTCACGTACGTTTGTACGCTCCCTCACTCACTCCATCCGCGCCTTGTCAGCTGTCACAACCTACAGCGCTAATTCCTGCTCCCATCTTTCCATACAGAAAGACCTGAACAGTCATCGGGTCTGTATAGACCCTTTGCTCTCTTCTTAAGCCAACCAAGTAATTCGTGTGGACTCTGACCGAAGCATTCGGCTTCGTTTAAGGAGGTGATCCAGCCGCAGGTTCCCCTACGGCTACCTTGTTACGACTTCACCC